>CAUDIU010000030.1 GCA_958449715.1 uncultured Clostridium sp.
GGAGCTTTTATTGGAACTGCTACAAAAGAAATTATTAATATTGCGCACAGTTACCTTTTAATAAGTACAATATTTTATTTCTTCCTCGGTCAAATCTTTATTTACAGAAATGCTTTGCAAGGTATGGGAGAAACAGTTTTCCCATTATTATCAAGTATTGCAGAACTTGTAATGAGAGCATTCACAGCGGTTTATCTTGCTATAAAATTTGGTTATATCGGCATGTTTTATGCAGGTCCTATTGCTTGGGTAAGTGCTTCTACTGTGCTATTCTTAGGATATTTATATAGTATTAAACATATTATTTATAAAGTCAAAAATAAATTACGTAGCTACTTGCAAAGTTAAAAGATTTATGAAAAGATTATCACAAGGTCAAAAAGAGTGTAAAATGTCTATATAAATATATTTCAAATTTGTATAGACAGATAAAAATAGGAGGCAGAATATGTCAACATTTATAGAAGATATTTACGCAAGACAAATATTAGATTCTCGCGGAAATCCAACTGTAGAAGTCGATGTAAAACTTACAAACGGTGTAAAAGGTCGTGCTGCAGTACCATCAGGAGCTTCTACTGGTATTTTTGAAGCTTTGGAATTGCGAGATGGCGATAAATCAAAATACATGGGAAAAAGCGTTCAAAAAGCTGTTGATAATGTAAATAACATAATTGCACCTGAACTTATAGGAGAAAAAGCTTCTCACCAAAAAGAAATAGACACATTCATGATTGACATGGACGGGACTGAAAATAAATCAAAACTCGGTGCAAATGCTATTTTAGGTGTATCTCTTGCAGTTGCAAAAGCAGCATCTAAAGCATATGATATGGCTCTTTACAGATACTTAGGCGGGATTAATGCTTTAACTTTACCTGTACCTATGATGAATATTATTAATGGCGGAGCTCATGCTGATAATAATATTGATTTCCAAGAATTTATGATAGCACCAGTCGGAGCAGAAAGTTTTTCTCACGCAATTGAAATGGGTTGTAATGTTTTCCACACCTTAAAAAGTGTTTTGAAAAATAAAGGAATGGCAACTTCAGTAGGAGATGAAGGTGGATTCGCTCCAAATCTTCAATCTAATGCTGAAGGTATTGAAGTAATCTTAGAAGCTATTGATAAAGCTGGTTACAACACAGATCAAATCAAAATTTGCCTTGATGTTGCATCATCTGAATTCTATGAAAATGGAAAATATAACCTGAAAGGTGAAGGCAAATCATTTGATAATAAAGAAATGACAGACTTTTTAGAAGGATGGGTAAAAAAATATCCAATAATTTCTATAGAAGACGGTATGGCAGAACAGGATTGGGAAGGCTGGGAAATGCTTACCCAACGTATAGGAAATCACTGCCAGTTAGTAGGTGATGATTTGTTTGTAACAAACACAAGACGTTTAGCAGACGGTATAAAACGCAATGTTGCAAATTCAATTTTGATAAAAGTTAACCAAATCGGCACATTGTCAGAAACATTAGATGCAATATCTATGGCACACGCTGCTGGTTATACAACAATCATTTCACATAGATCAGGCGAAACAGAAGATACATTTATTGCAGATCTTGCAGTTGCAGTAAACAGCGGACAAATTAAAACAGGTTCAGCATCAAGATCTGACAGAATGGCTAAATATAATCAACTTTTAAGAATTGAGCAAAAACTCGGTTCGGCTGCTAAATACTTAGGACTACAAGCATTTAACGGTCAAAAATAACAAATAATCATACATAATAAAAAACTAAAATAAATGACTCCTTAATTTAGGGAGTCATTTCCTTTCCAAATGTATCGTTACTAAGTTTAGTGTGTGTAAATATAGGTCTATGAATCACTACTTGATTTATACTTATAACTTAATAAGCTGTAAGTATCAGAAGATGATGAACTGCTATCTCCATAAAAAACTGACATATCAGTTGCACGACGATTATTAAATTCGTCTTCAACTTCCATTCTTGAACAATTTATGTCATAAGCTGAAATTTCAGCACTTGTAATTCTTCCATCATGATTTGTATCCATTTCATCAAAATGTTCTAGAATTTTTGTCATTGTACTTTCAGACAAACCGCTTGATCCTGATGCATATAACTGAGTTAATTCAGCTTTTGTTAATCCTTGTGTAGAAATAGTATTTGAAAGATTGTTCATTTCATCAGCTGTAATTATACCGTCACCATCTTTATCAATAGATGAAAAATTTGTCTGCAAATATGATGCAAAAGATTGATTTAAAACTCCATAATTAGAAGTCTTAGTTCTTGCTTCTGTTAAATTATCTAATGTTAAACCTTCCGGATACTGCGATGCCAGATATGAATATGTATTAGTCAAACCTGCATAAACACCTGAAAGTATATTATTACTCATACTACGCCCTCATTCTACTTACTTTATTTTTTATGTTAATGATTTTTTTTACAAAGTCAAACCTCTATTTGAATGAATTTTTTAAAAAGTATGTAAAAATATGTTACAAAAACATTTAAAATCCTAAAGTTTTTCTAAAACATATCCGATAAAAAATTTGTTGATAGATTGTTAATAAGGAGTGTGTGCTCATGAACGAAGAAAAAAAAGTTATGGATATGGAAGATCTTATGTTAGATTACGGTGAAATGACAAGTTTTGATTTTGATTCACTTGATTACAAACAAGTAAGAGAACTACAAAAAGTAACTGATAGTGAATATTCAAATCAGCCTTATCCGTTTAAATATGGAAATTTTGATTTAGTTGATATGATTCATGCATTTATCACACAATATCAAAAAAAAGAAAATGCATAACTGTTAATTAGAAAATGTGTATCTTAGAAAAATCGGAGTGTAGCACTATGAACGACAAAGAATTATTTGAAAACAATTGTTTGCCTCTATTTTGGCTGGAAGATGAAGAACATTTTGAACAGCCTGCAACTCAAAGAAAAGATTTGCAAACACTTCTTGCAGAATTAGAAGATATTAAAAATCAAATAGATGAAATCAGTGCAAGAGAATGGCATCTTGCAAAACTTATGAAATTTCATAACGAGGGCCTAGCCCGATGAGTAACCTCTGCTGTTAAGAACAGCTACCGAGATTTGGGATAGCAAAAATTTATAACAATACATAACATCGTTGAACACTTTCAACGATTTTTTTTTGCGTAAATTAATTATAAATCTTCTAAAGAATCTTCATCCAATAAAATATCATGTCCCATATTATGGATTAAATCTAAATATGCATTGTAATATACCTGCATTGCACTAATATATTCATTTAAAATTTCTTGATGAGAATTTTCAATAATAAATAAATTCAATAATTGAGTATCACCTTTTGCATAACGTTGTTCGGACATTTTTAAAATTTTATCAGATTCTTTTAAAATATCCTTGTAATACCCCATATTTTCTTTTGCATATTTAAATTGGTTATAATCTTCTTTTAGGGCAAATTTTAATTTATTTTCAAAAGAAACTTTATCAATTTTCGCTCTTTCAAGAATAATTTTAGCTCGATTTACTTCTGGTCTGTAAGAATAAAAAACAGGTAAATCCAAATAACCACCTGCATAACCACCGTGCAACATTCCATCACCTGAAAAAGCATAACCGCCAATTACTGTAATATCAGGAATAACTTTATGTCTTGCTACGGCTAATTCTTTTTCGGATTTATCTATATTATCATAAGCTATTCTAATAGAATAACTATATTTCATAGCTACTTCTTCAATAGTTTCATACTCAGGTAATTGAATATCCAATAATGATATATGATCTTGGAACAATGAATTTTCACGGGTATCATACATTACATCAGTATCTTTTAAATTCAAAACTTTATTAAAATTGAATTGAGAATATAGTAAATTAGCCTTTGCTTTGTTCAAAGAAACCAATTGTTTTTTATATTTTATGTCTGATTGTAATTTTTCAATTTCGTAATTTTTAGAATTTTTCGGCTTGTTTTCAGCAAGCAATTTCATATTCTTAAAAAGTTCTTCTCTCTGCTGTAAAATAGCTACAACAGATTTCATATATACAACATCAAAATAAGCTTCCATAACTTCGAGTTTTAAATTCAACTCTTCCTGTCTTATTTGATTTTCAATTAATTTCATATTAGCAATTGCAGCCTTTTTACGAACACCTCTTTTAGAAATTTCTAAAGGAATGGCAATACCAGCCTGACTTGCATTAGGCTTACCTACAGGCCCCATTAAGATTGTTGATTGAAGCTGTGGATTTTTAAGCGCATTAGCCATTTTAACTTCTTGTTCCAAAACCGCAATTTCTTTGCGTTTTGCTTGCAATGCTAAATTATGCTGCAAAGCTAATTTAACAGCATCATTCGCTGAAATTTTTATAATTTCAGCTTGGGAGGGCAAACTTACAACTATTATCGCTAATAATAGAAAAAAGAACTTTTTCATACAAATACATAATACAATAAAAATATCATTTTGAAAAATTAAGGCGGAAATTAATCCGCCTCAAAAATACCGTTACATTTTCGCATGTTATGTAACAAGAATTATACGGGGTTGGTATTAGGTCTGCCAGCAACGTTTATCAAAATATCAATAACTTTAGGCATTTGACACTTAAAAGAGTAATGCCCGTTTTTCAAAGAACATTTAGTACAGTCACATTTTATTGAATAACATTCTAATGCCTGCTCTGTCCAACTTTGTGTAATAGATTCCGAAATTTCCCCATTATTTTGCGGATAAAAAACTTCCTCCATAAAGCCACTCCTAAAAGATATTACTAACCCATTTATATTTTAACCTGACAGCAACTCAATTTAATCCTTTATTTAATGTATATTTGATAAGACTATTTTGACTAATATAAAAAAATAATATATCATTAAATAAATTGGAGTTATTTATGAAAAAATTTATAATATCATTTTTATGCTTACTTGCTTTTTCAACAAGCACTTTTGCTGTATCTGATAAAGAAATTATACAAGAGCAAACTATACAAAACAGAATAAATGATATTGGCACACAAATTTTAAACGCAAACAAAATTAAAGGACACATTATATTTGTTTATGATAAAGAAGCAAAAGATTCTTTACTAAAAATGGACACAACAGTTACAAGCAGACAAATTATAATGTTCCGAGAATACTATAAATTTATCGCCGATGATAATGAACTTGCAGCTTATCTTTCAAGAGAAATTGCCAGATCTTCAAGAACATTTGACGGCATGGGCAACGGCTGGCTTACAGGAGTGCAAATAAAAGCAGCTCCGAAAAAATTTGAACTCGTATCAGATAAAAGGGCCGTAGATTATATGGTAAATGCAGGCTATAACCCGATTGCACTTATTACATTCATAAATAAAGCATACCCGCAACACTATCAAGATTTAGTTTCTAATAAAAATCTTACATCTAAAAGATTAGCTCATATTTATGAATATATTTATACAAAATATCCATACTTCCTTGCAAATAACGAATATCTTGAAAACCCGCATTATCAGAACTTTTTATTAAATTCTGTAGAAAATAGAAGACTATTTGAAGAAAAAATTAAAACTAATTCAAAGGAAAAATTAAAATATGAATAAAATTATTAGCCTTTTGACAGTTTTATTTTTAATTACCTCACCCTGCTTTGCAGAAATAATGCAGGACGAATTTGTAAATTCAACTCTTAAAAATATACCGCTAGAAAAACCACAAACTCATATAAAATATAATTACGAAAGCACAAAATGCGTACCTATAAAGTTGCACATAACAGAAAATATTAAAAACGAAAATTATATCTATGAAGGTCAACCTGTAACTTTCAAGGTTATCGAAGATGTTGTATACAATAATGAAATTATAATAAAACAAGGAACAATTGTCCCTGCAAGAGTAGAAACAATTATTACAAGCGGAATGAACGGAATTCCAGCAAGCATAATTTTTGGAGATTTTAAATTTGAAAACATAGATAAAAACAAAATAGACTATACCTACGAACGATTCGGACAAGACAGAAGCCTATGGGTATTCCCACTCAAATGGGCATTGACAATTCTTCCTCCAACTGGTTCTTTGACAAACTTTATAAAAGGCGGTCATGCCAGATTAAAAACTAATAAGGTAATACAGCTTAATTATTATCCTGAGTGGATTTAAAATTTAAAATATACTCAAATATTTTTTCGTTATATCTATTATCTACTGCACTAAAAGGCAATACCACACCGCCAAATTGTTTTTCAACATTTTTAATAACATTCAAAGTCTTTGATTTTGGCACATAATCCATTTTAGTAACAATGGTAAAAATCGGCAAATTATAATTTTCTACCCATTCACGCATTTGGAAATCATTTTTTTGAATATCATGTCTTCCATCAATTAGTTGCACTAAAGAAGTAATTTGTTCACGTTTAAGCAAATATTCTTCCAAATATTTCTGCCATCTGTTTTGAGCTTCTTTAGACACTTTAGCATAACCATATCCGGGTAAATCAGCAATCATAAACTTATCTGAAAACTGGAAAAAATTGATTAATCTAGTCTTCCCCGGAGTATTAGAAGTTTTGGCAAGTTTTTTATGATTTGCAAGACCGTTAATAAATGAAGACTTTCCAACATTAGAACGTCCTAAAAGCGGAAATTCTGGCAAAGTGTAATCTGGACACTGAGAAAGTTTTTCCGCACTAATTAAAAATTTTGCCTGCATATATTTAATCATTTAGTTAAAACCTTTTCTTTTTGTTCTTTTAGCTTTTGTTTAAACAAAACTTTCTGGAACAAGTTATACATTTTATCACTATTTACAACAGTAATTTGTGTTTTCTTATTTACAAAATCGATATTTACATAAGGTTTCTGACTAAAAATATTATTCTCAATGTTTACAAGTTGAAACAGCCCTTCAGTTAATACACTGATGGGCTCTCTCAAAAATATTTCAAATGTCTTTCGTATATCGAATTTTTTAGTCATGTCTGGTTTTTACTATTTATTATTTTGCTTTATTTTTGAATTTTTCGATTTTCTTATCGATTTGAGCTTTATCGGCTGCATTTGGATTCATAGCGAGATATTGTTGATAATATTTTATAGCACCTCTATAGTTTAATTCTTTTTCATAAGACATAGCTTTTAATTTTGCTATTTGAGCGCTATTGTGATAAAAGTCAATTGCACGGTTGCAATATTCAATTGCAGATGCGTAATTGTTTTGTTGGTATTCTCTTTGTGCAATATCAAAGAATTCATTTGATTTTGTTTCACAAAGATTAATATATTCAATACCATTCTTAGCAATAACATTAGCAGGATCTTTTGTCAAGGCTTTTTGTAAAGCAAGTCTTGCTGTTCTGAATTGTTTGTTATGAACAAGAATTTCTGCTAAATATAAATCATCATCTACAGAGTTAGAGAAGTTAATTGCATTTTCAAATGTATATACAGCATCTTTTTCTCTACCCATAGCAAGATAAGCTTCACCTTTGATTACATTATCCATAAGATTATTGCCTGCAGCTTGAATAATATAATTCAAACTATCACGAGATAATGGTTCTTGGTGCACAAGTCTTGCAAGTTTCAATTTTGCTAAATGAAGTTCCAAATCTTCAGGGCACTGCTCAATAGCTTTATTTATGTAATCATAAGCTAGGTATACCTCTTTATTTGTTGTTATACCTTCATTTGCACCTCTGTCTTTAGCCATTTCATAATATGTATTTGCAAGACCTATAATAGCTTCATCATTATAGTTTTGATCACCGATTAATTTTGAATAATAATCCAATGCTTGATCATATTTTCTTGTATGCAACGCCATATTAGCAATTCTTAATTTTCCTTCTTGGTAATTAGGATTAATAGCTAAAGCTGATTTTAATTGTTCCATTGCAAATTCTTCATCTGCACGATTTTCATAAATCATAGCAAGATTTAAATATGCTCTTGAATTTTCCGGTTTAACAAGTTGTGCTTTTTTGAAAGAATTAATAGCAGCAGCTTGGTTACCTTGTTTCAAGAACAATTCACCTTGTAAAGTCAAAGCAGGTGAAGAGTTTGGATTTACGTGAATTGAGTGGTTAACCCAAGTTAAAGCTTTTGAATAATTTCCTCTGCGAGTTTCTACTTGTGCCATGTGATACCAAGCAGTTGGGTTATGAGTGTTGTATTTCATAGCTTTCATGAAATAATTTTCTGCTGAATCAAGATTATTATTCATCATTTCTACAACACCGATATTATCATATGCTGTTGCAAATGAAGGATTTATCTTGATTGCAGTGTTGAATAAATCCATAGCATCATTTCTGTTGCCTAATTTTAATGTTGCAACACCCATAGCATTGTATGCTTCATAGTAATTTGTATTCAATGTAACAGCAGTCACAAATTCTTTTATTGCATTATTAATCAACCCTCTTGTATTTTTAATATAATCTACATCAGAAGAAGTTGTTCTTTGTAAATAAACAAGTCCTTGTGCATAATGTAATGTAGGATTTTTAGGATATTGTTTTAATAATTTATCTAATTCTTTTTGTGCAGGATCCAATTCATGTTGTTTAGCCATTGAAACAGCTCTCAATGCCAACAAATTAATATCATTTGGTTTAAGATTTAATAATTGTCTAATTTTAGCATCAGCTTCAGCACAATGATTATATTCAATTAATCTTGAAATTTCAGGATAAACTTGACTTGATGTTTTAACAGGAGCAGCTTTTGCTGTTTTTGCAGCATTTGCAGTATTTTTTTGAACTTGTGCCTGTAATTCTTTAGCATAAACCTGTGTTGATAAGGCTGCCATAACGACAATTGATGATATTAATAATTTTTTATAATTCATATTATCTCCTGCAGGATCGTTAATTTCTTTTATTTCTTCTAAAAGTATTGTATAATACTATTTATAAAAAAGCAATAATATAAATGAAGTAGAAATATGAGTGTAAACGCTGATTCAAAACAAGATTTAGAAGATTTTAAATCATACATAATTGCAGAAAAGAACTTTTCAAAACATACTGCAAAAGCTTACTGTTCAGACATTTTAAGCTTTCTTGTCTGGATGGACGAGCAGTCTTGTGAAGATATTAACTTTTCAAAAGTTCGAGAATATCTTCATTTTATCCAAAAATTTAACTACAAAAAAACTACAATCGCACGAAAAATTGCATCTTTAAGAACTTTTTATAAATACCTGTATCGTGAAAGAAAAGTGGATTCAAATCCTGCAATGAATTTGACAAATCCAAAACGACCAAAATCATTACCAAAATTTTTAACACCTGATGAGGTTGAACAAATTTTGAATAATACAAAAATAGAAACCCCTGCAGGATACAGAAACAGAACTATCTTAGAACTCCTATGGGCTACTGGAATGCGTATTTCCGAATTATCAGGACTTAACTTTGGAGATTTAAACCTTGAACATAATGAAATAAGAGTTTTTGGTAAAGGCTCAAAAGAAAGAATTATTCTAGTTACGGATAGAGCTAAAAATTTTCTTGAACGTTATATTGAAAGTGCAAGAGCACTAATTCCAAAAGGTTTTCCTGTTCCTGACAAAAGTGAAGATTCTCCTGTATTCATAAACAATACAGGATATAGACTTCAAACAAGAACTGTTCGAAATGTAATCAATGAAGTTGTTGAAAAAATTAATCTCCCAAAACATGTTACACCGCATATGTTTCGTCACAGTTTTGCAACACATTTGATTGAAAACGGAGCAGACTTAAGAGTTGTCCAAGAACTTTTAGGCCACGCAAGCATATCAAATACTCAAATTTATACTCACGTTTCAACACAACACTTAAAAGACGTATACAACGAAACTCACCCTCGTGCGTAATTAATTTGCTTCTTATTAAAAATTTTGCTAAACTCTTTTTATGGATGAAATTGTTGAAAAATTAAAAGAAATTGGGCTTAATGAATACCAATCAAAGGTATATATTGCTCTTTTGA
The DNA here is from genome assembly GCA_958449715.1 of uncultured Clostridium sp. GTDB lineage: Bacteria > Cyanobacteriota > Vampirovibrionia > Gastranaerophilales > Gastranaerophilaceae > Stercorousia. The sequence goes on from CAUDIU010000030.1 coordinate 9,978, forward strand.
AAAAATTTCCTGCAACGGGCTATGAAATAAGCAAACTTGCAAACATTCCGCAATCAAGAGCTTATGACACACTAAAAGCCCTTGAATCTATGCATATAGTAATTCCATCCAACACAAAACCTGTCACATACACCCCAATTAAACCAAAGGAACTAACTAAACGCTATAAAAGAAAAATTGATTCAACAATAAATTTTCTTGAAAAAAAATTACCAAACGTTAAAGAAGAAGAATACACAGAACCGATATTATCAATCAGCGGACGAACAAAAATTTTAGATAAAATAATTGAAATTATAAAAAATGCACAAAAAACAATTTTTATATCACTTTGGGCTCAAGACTTCAAATATCTTGAAAGCTACCTACTTGATGCATACAACAGAGGACTTGATATAAAAATAGTCAAATATGATAATTTCACCTGCAATTTCGGAAAAACATTCCAACATTCAGGAATTCCAATGCTTGAACATTATTTTAACGGAAAATTTGTCTTTTTATCAGCAGACAATTCTGAAGGTCTATTTGGAATTACGCAACCTGTTAAAAATAACAATCCTGAAGTTGTGTGGACAAAAAACTCTGAAATCGTATTTTTAATCAAAGCATTTACCGTCCACGACATGTATATGATTGATATTGAGGATAATTTCCCTGAACAATTGAGATATTTCTACGGCGCAGGTTTGAAAAAATTACGGGACAAAATTTTACATTAATTTACTTTAAAAAAAACTTTCCGAGTTATATAATTGATAGAGGAAAGACAATAAATTTTTGGGAAGAAAAATGGATTTTGGATACTCATTTGAACTAATCACAGGTCCTATGAGCTGTGGAAAAACAGAAGAGCTTTTAAGACGCATAAGACGCTCTATTATTGCAAAAAGAAAAGTTAAAGTAATCTCTCCTGATATTGATACTCGTGCAAAAGGAGATTATATTGAATCAAGAAACGGACTATGGCTTGATGCTATAAAAGTTAAACATGCTGTTCAAATTATGACAGTTGTTAAACCTGAAGACGAAGTAATTGCGATTGATGAATTACAATTTTTTGACAGCAATATTGTAAAAGTTATCTCTAAACTTATGGACGAAGGGAAAAAGGTTATAGGGACAGGTCTTGAACTTGATTTCAAAGCAGAACCGTTCGGCAGTATGCCTGAATTAATGTGTATTGCAACTGAAGTTCACAAATTACATGCTGTATGTATGAAATGCGGACGAGAAAATGCTACACGTACACAAAGATTAATAGATGGCAAACCTGCTGATAAAAATTCACCTTTAATTATGATAGGCGGAGATGAAACTTATGAAGCTCGATGCATAAAATGCTACGAACTTCCTGATGTTGAATTAGAAAAGAAAAAACGAGGATTTAAAGTTTTAAATTTCGTTGGAAAATAAAAATAAAAGACCGATTTTTCAATCGGTCTTTAAATTTGTGTGAGTAAATATGTATATTTATAAGTTAAACTAAAGCGTCTAAAAATTCAGTAACACCAGCAGCTGTTTCTTGTCCTAGAGGTTTGTTCATATATTTTGCAAATTTATCAGGGTCAACACCTTTTACATTTGCCATTGCATAAGCTGCAAAATTATCTTCAGCTTCAATTCCTTGTAATTCATCTAATGAAGCCATAAATGGTGTATTAAAATATTGTTCAATTCTTTTTGTAGTAGCAGCTTCTGATTTGTCAACTTTTGATAATTGAACACCCCAAATTTGAGCTGCTGTTGCATCTAATGCACTTGCTTCAACTTTTTCTGTTTTAAAACTTACAACAGGTTTTGCTTCTTGAGCTTTTTCTTCTTTACCTGCTTTTTTAGTGTTTAATGCTTCATAATAAGCTTTTAATGCTTCTAAATTTGTTTTGTCGCCGCCATTTCCATTAACTTTTGTCATTTTCCGTTTCTCCTTTAACCGAATATCGGTTAACTTATTTACTCACAATGTTTATATCGGTTATATTTTTAATTAACTTTAATTAAAAATCATATTTAACTGATATTTGTAACATTTTTTAACAATACTCTGATCTCTTTTTAAATCCTTTTAATTGATTTCCATATTTATATAAAGTATTTTTGTATTTAAAAATTGCGTATTAAGTATATATTGTTTACATAATAGTTTACAATTCTTCATATTTCCTCTCTCAACCCTTATACAGCTTGATTTACGGCACAGTTGAAATATATACTTTTGGCTAATAGTAAGAACAAGGTCATTTTGCTAATATTATGATATCGTTGAGAGGCTCAAGTAAAAAAAAAGATATCAAACTATGAAAAAGAAGAAAACAAACGAACTTACAGGTAGAGAGATTGACGTTTTAAAATTAGTGATGAATGGAGATAGTAACAGCGAAATTGCTGAAAAATTATGTATAACAGATCATACTGTTAAAGCTCATTTAACACATACTTATAAAAAATTGGGCGTTACAAACAGAACTTCTGCAGCAATAAAAGCAAGGGATAATATTATTCCTCCTCAAGACTCAGAACAGCCATAAATGCTTCTTGAGGAACTTCTACGCGGCCTACTGACTTCATACGTTTTTTGCCCTTCTTCTGCTTTTCAAGAAGTTTTCGCTTACGCGAAATATCGCCGCCATAACATTTGTCTAATACGTTTTTACGCATTGCTTTAATATTTGTTCTAGCAATTACACGACCACCTATTGCAGCTTGAATAGGAACTTCAAATAATTGACGAGGAATAATATCTTTGAGTTTTGCTGTCAATTTTTGACCGATATAAAAAGCACTATCTTCATGACATATTACAGATAGAGCGTCTACGACTTCTCCTGCAAGCATGATATCTAATTTTACAAGTTTTGAACGCTTGTAATCTTTAAATTCATAATCCATACTTGCATAACCTTTTGTACGGGATTTTAATTGATCATAAAAATCTGTAATTACTTCACTCAAAGGAATTTCATATTCTAAACTTGCACGAACTTTGTCAATATAAGACATATTTTTGAAAATACCGCGTTTTGTCTGTGCAAGATCCATTAAAGTACCAACATAATCATTTGGAGCAATAATTTGAACTTTTACATAAGGTTCTTCAATATAATCTCGAACCTGAGCAGGCGGAAGATTAGCAGGGTTGTCAATTTCCACCATTTCACCGTTTGTTTTGTAAACATGATATACAACAGACGGAGCTGTTGTTACGATTGAAAGTCCATACTCACGTTCTAAACGTTCTTGAGCAATTTCCATATGAAGCATACCCAAAAATCCGCATCTAAAACCAAATCCCAAAGCGGTTGATGTTTCAGGTTCAAATGTAATACTGCTGTCATTAAGTTTTAATTTTTCCAAAGCTTCTTTCAAATCACCGTAATCATCGTTATCAACAGGATACATGCCTGAGAACACCATTGGGAGAGCTTCTTTATAACCAGGCAAAGGTTCATTTGCAGGATTTTCAACTGTTGTAATCGTATCACCTACAAATCTTGTCAATTCTTTAATAGATCCTGCAAAATATCCTACATCACCACATACAAGTTCATCCACCTGAACTCTTGCAGGGGTTTGATAACCGAGTTCAACAACATCATATTCCTTACCTGACGCCATAAATTTAACTTTGTCACCAAGTTTAATTTTACCGTCCATAATTTTAAAGAAACATAATGTTCCCAAATATTGGTCATAAGCACTGTCGAATACCATAGCTCTCAAAGGTTTGTCTGAATTATCAACAGGCGGCGGGATTAAATCGACAACTGCTTCCAAAACTTCTTCAATACCAATACCTGCTTTTGCACTTACAGGAATAGCTAAAGAAGCATCAATACCTAAAACTTCTTCAATTTCTTCTTTAACTCTTTCTACATCAGCAGATGGCAAATCTATTTTATTTATTACAGGTATAATTTCAAGATTTTGTTCTATTGCAAGGTAAACATTTGCAAGAGTTTGAGCTTCAACCCCTTGTGTAGCATCTACAATTAACAATGCACCCTCACAAGCTGCCAAAGATCTTGATACTTCGTAAGAAAAGTCAACGTGCCCCGGTGTATCAATAAGGTTAAGTATATAATCCTTACCATCTTTAGCTTTATAATTCATTCTTGCAGAATTTAATTTAATAGTAATTCCGCGTTCTCTTTCGATATCCATGGAATCCATAATCTGATTTTGCATATCACGTTGAGCGACAGTACCTGTTTTTTCAAGCAATCTGTCTGCTAGAGTTGATTTTCCATGGTCAATATGGGCAATTATACAAAAATTTCTTACATTATCTTTATACTTCATAATTTTTATTATATGAAAAAAACAGATAACATCAAGTTTAAGGTTTTACAGGTAAAGTAAACGTAACGATTGTTTTATCACAAGGGGTACTTTTGAAATGAATATTACCTTTGTGAGCTAAAATTATCTGTTTAGAAATATACAATCCAAGACCTGAACTTACGGTCTTGCTGTCCTCGCAATAAGAAATAAATTGTTCAAATACATCATCAGGATTTTCTAATTTTATTCCTATACCGTAATTTTCAATTGAGACCATTATATTGTTTTCATAATCTTTAACTTTTACTAAAATTTCTTTGTGCTTATAACTGAATTTTAAAGCATTTGCCAAAAGATTATGGATAACTCTTTTCATTTCATCGTAATCAAATATTATATTATCAAATTTTGAATTATAAAAAGCTTTAACTAAAATATCCCTGTCTGATGCAATATATTGAACCTCGTCACAGCATTCGGTAATCAAGTTTTTAAAAGAATTCATTGCAGGATTAATTACAATTTTGCCGTTATCGTAATTATATTTTTTCATTACATTGGTAATCAGTGTCTGTAAAAATTTGGTAGAACTAACCATACCATTCAAAACTTCCACTTGTTGATTATCAAATTTTCCAGTTTTTAATAAAAAGTTCAGAGCTGATAGTTCAGCCTGAACCGGTCCTTTCATATCATGTGTCACCATTGCCCAGTAGGAATCTTTTAATCTGGAATTATTTTCTCGTTTGCAATTCGTCTTTAATAAATTAAGAATTTGAGATTTTACAACTTTTATATTGAAAGGTTTTTCAATATAAGCATAAGAACCTAAATTAAAACCTTTTACTTTATTTTCAACATCTGACAAAGCAGAGATAAAAACTATCGGCGTATCACTATTTAATCTGGATTTCTTAATCATCTCCGCCAAATCAAAACCCGATAATTCAGGCATCATTACATCTAATAAAAACAAATCAAATTTTTCTAAATCAATAATTTTTGCTGCTTCTTTAGGTTTTTGAAAAGATAATAAATTTAAGTTTAAGGATTTTAATGTTTCTTCCAAAAGCTCGATATTAAACTGATTGTCATCTACAATCATAACTTTTTTACCCTTAATAAGTTCTAAAATTTTTTCATCTTTTTCCGAATTTTTGCCAAAATTTTTTTGGAGTTTGTTTTTTAACAAATCATCTAAAACTTCTTTTTTAATCGGGTACTCAATAACATTTTTTACACCGCAGGAATTTGCAAATAATATATTTTTTCTGGAAATTTCCTTACAAGCAAGCCAGACCTCGAGTTCAGGATATTTTTTGCAGAAACTTTTAATTTTGGTTATATCTTTAAAATCGGTTTTTATAATACAGAGCCTTTTATTTACCAGACCTTTAAAATTCTTAAGCTCTTTTACATCATTTACAAAAATTATGTCTTGATTTTCTGTCGAATCTAACAGATTTTCCATAATACATAAATAATATATATTGAATTTATCTAATCAATTAGACATATAGGTAATTTTTGATTTCTGTTTTTGTTAATGCTACATTGTAATTATGGCAAAAACTATTGAAGAATTAGTATCTCAAATTAAAGAACGCTTGGATATAGTAGATGTTGTATCTGAACAGGTTATATTAAAGAAAAACGGCGGTCATTATTGGGGATTATGCCCATTCCACAAAGAAAAAACCCCTTCTTTTTCAGTAAACCCAAATTTAGGGATTTACAAATGTTTTGGTTGTGGAGAAGGCGGAGATGCTCTCACATTCATAATGAAAACTCAAAACAAAGAGTTTATTGAAGTTGCAAGAGAACTCGCTGAAAAATTCGGTCTTGAAATGCCGATAAACTACAACAAAACAGAAACAAAAGGCTTGAAAGAAGAAATGATTAAAGCCTGCACAAAAGCTGCAGAGTTTTATAATTTAAGATTATTAAAAGACAAAGAACCTGAAACAACTCATGTTATAGAATATTTGACAGGGCGTGGAATTACAAAAGATATTATTGAAAAATACCACATAGGACTTGCTCCTAAAACATTTGCCATGTTTTATAAAAAGTTTAGAAATGAATTTTCTGAAGAAGTTATGGAAAAAGCAGGTCTGATAATTAAGACAAAGGAAGGCGAATACATAGACCGATTTAGAAATCGTATAATTATCCCTATTCAAAATGAATTTGGAGAATTTGTCGCATTCGGAGCACGTGCTATAGAAAAAGACCAACAGCCAAAATATCTTAACTCTTCAGATTCACCTATTTACAACAAAAGTAAATTGTTATATGGACTATACACAGCAAAAGACTCAATCAAAGAAAACGACAGTGTAATTTTAATGGAAGGCTATTTTGATGTAATCTCTGCCCAAGCTCATGGAATTGAAAATGCCGTAGCATCTTGCGGAACATCTTTGACAGCAGACCACATAAAATTATTATCAAGATACACTCCATCAAGAAAAATTTATCTTTCTTTTGATACCGATTCAGCAGGTCAAAAAGCGACAAACAGAAACGCAGAACTTATAAAAAATGCATTTGCAGGACTTGGGAATATTAAACAATTTGATGAAAGCTATATTTCTACAACAGATGATAAATATTCTTGTGAAATAAGAGTAATTGCACCACCGGAAGGCAAAGACCCAGATGAATTTATCCGTTCTGTAGGTGCTGAAAGTTATAAAGAATATATGGAGCATGCTCCATTATTATTGGATTTTCAAATTAACAGCATATTAAAAGAAAAACCACAAACTCCTATTGAAAAAACAAAAACCATAAAAGAAGTTATTCCAATTTTACAAGAAATTAACAACGAAATTATTCAATCCGAATATATTCGTATGATTGCAAATACACTAAGAATAGATGAAAATGCTCTTATGCGTGAGATTAAAAAATCTCAAAATAACGCTTTTCCAACCACTAAAAATAACAATATAGAAAAAATTGTTAAGAAAAATGTACCAATTTCAGAAAAAGCGCAAAAAAATTTATTGAGCATTTTTCTTGTAAGCGACAATCATTTCTCATTTGAACAAATCAGGCAAATGATAGGCGATACCCCATTTACGAACGAAACGTTAATAAATGTAAAATCTACAATTGACAAATTAACATGTACCGTAAATAATGTGAAAGAATTAATCGAAAAGCTATATACAGCATTCGTTAATGAACCGGAAACACAAAAGATTATAACAGATTTAATAAGTATTTCCGAAACTTTCCAAAACCTTGATGACAACGATTTTGTAATGGTAATAACAGAAAACATTAATAAAATAAATCAATGTCAAAAAGAAAAAGAACAAGAACAAATCAGAAATTTATATAAAAGCGCAAATGATAATGAAACAGAAGCCCTGAAAATTCAAATGCAGCTAAGAGATAAGATAAATAACAGATTAAAATTGGAGAAAATGAATGAGTAAAAAAAGACAAAGCAACTCCTCTATTGTAAGCATTATGGATGAAGATAATTTAGATTTACATGAAATCGATGAAGATGGCGCACTTTCAGCAGAAGCTGACGGTGTTAATTATATGAACATGGACATCAGTACAGATAATATCGAGGATATCGTTACTGAAAAAATGGAAACTAAAGTTAATTTAGATGACATTTACATGATGGGCGGCCACGAAGAAGAATCTGATGCTGATTTTGAAATGCCAAAAGGTATTGCAGTTGATGACCCTGTAAGACTTTATTTAAGAGAAATCGGTAGAATTAAATTATTATCAGCTAATGAAGAAATCGAACTTGCTAGAAAAATTTTAGAAGGCGGCACACCTGGCGCTATAGCTAAAAGAAAATTAGTTCAAGCAAACCTTCGTTTAGTTGTAAGTATTGCTAAAAAATATGTAGGACGTGGAATGCTTTTCTTAGACTTGATCCAAGAAGGTAACTTAGGTCTTATCCGTGCTGCTGAAAAATTTGATCACGAAAGAGGTTTCAAATTCTCAACATATGCAACTTGGTGGATTAGACAAGCTATTACAAGAGCTATTGCTGATCAAGCTAGAACTATCAGAATCCCTGTACATATGGTAGAAACAATTAATAAATTGAAAAAAGTTACAAGAAGATTAGCTCAAGAACTTTCAAGAAAACCAACTGAAGATGAATTAGCTATCGAAATGAACGTATCAATACCAAAACTTCGTGAAATCATTAAAATAGCTCAAGAACCTTTATCATTAGAAACACCAATAGGTAAAGAAGAAGATTCTCGTCTAGGCGATTTTATCGAAGACAAAGAAGCAGATGCGCCAATTAAGACAGTAGCTTCAGAACTTTTGAGAGAAGATTTAGCAGAAGTATTATGCACTCTATCTCCAAGAGAACGTGATGTTTTAAGATTACGTTTCGGTATGGACGACGGTCGTCAAAGAACTTTGGAAGAAGTTGGCCAATTGTTCGGTGTAACTCGTGAACGTATTAGACAAATCGAAGCAAAAGCTCTAAGAAAATTGCGTCACCCTAACAGAAGCAAACGTCTTAGAGAATATGTTGAAGCATAAGTTAAAAAAAACTCCCTATAAAGGGAGTTTTTTTATTGTTCATTTTTTCCTTTTGGCACTGTATCTGTTTTTACAGAATTTTGTTCTTGTTCTACATGTCTACTTTCATACTGATATGTATAATCTGAAATTCTTTTCTCATTTCCACTCCAAGATTTACCTGATAAACCTCTTATAAGTACCGCACGCCAAGAGCGAGAATCTGAAAAATCATTTCGATCTATGATACCATTACCATTTTTATCACCAATAAAAATAGATTGTTTTGCTTGTTTTTTATTTTCAACCTGTTTATTATTTTTTTGTTCTTGGTCAGTTCCACTAACTTTATTAGTATTACTTACAGAATTAATATTTAAATCAGACATCAAATCTCCTTTCGTGTTTATTCTAAATACATATAATTTATAAAAAAATTTTTAACAAAAAATTGCTTAATTTATTATTATATTTTTTATATTCTAATTATATTTTTTAAAAATAAATCCTTTTATAAAAAATATAGACTTTTGACTAATTAGATTTTACATGTTGTATAATAAAATTATGAAAATTATTATTTTATTTTTATTCTTAATTTGTTTATTTATTTGGTCAGCAATTATTGAACCAAATATTTTAACTGTAAAACATATACAAATTGAAGATAAACAACTAAAAGGGTTAAAAATAGTTTTTGCGAGTGATTTTCATATAAAACCATATGAAAATTACAGATTAGAAAGAACAATCAGAGCAATAAATAAGCAAAATGCAGATATAGT
>CAUDIU010000031.1 GCA_958449715.1 uncultured Clostridium sp.
ATTTTACTGATAAAGTTTGGAAATACGCATATTTCTCCACTATCTAATTCTATACCTGATATGTCAGGATGTAATTTCATAAATTCATCTTGATTGCTTGCTATTTGTTTTGCTTCAAGAGAACTTACTTTTTTTAATTTAAGATTTTTTAATCCTGAAATTTCATAAATAGTTGGTTGAGGGTTATCAAGTGGTTTTGTTGAACCAATGTGTATAGGAGCATCTTTACTTCTTATATTTGCGAAATATGGTGCATTCCTTTTTGTTCTAAAAAGGTATATTCCTTTACCTCTTTTCGATAATCCTTCGCCTGAGCCTATTTTTTCAATATTAAAAGATGAAAAACTAAAAGGTGATCCATGGTATGCTTTATCTGTATCTGCTCCAAAAAATCTTAGTTGAATACTTTTGGTATCAAATACTTTCCCCCAATTTTTAAGATCATCTTTTGTCAAATTTTCTGCTGTTTGTTTAATTTTTTCTTTTGGAATAATGTTTTCTTTTTTTAGTAATTCTGAATATTGTTTTACAGAATTTTGGTATTTTGGTGCATACGCGAAAGGTGTTCCTTTTTTGTATACCGGTGTTTTTCGAACAAGGCTTGATGCTTGTTTCATCAGTATAGTTGTAAAATTTCCCATAATCCCCTTTTTTATATTTCCCCTATTATGTATTAATAAAAACATTTTCTTTATAAAAATTGCCTGAAAATTATGGTATAATAATTTTATGAAAATTTTAGGTATTGACCCAGGGTTAGGAATTGTAGGATATTCTATTGTTGAATATGATGGAGAAACTCCTGTACTTTTGCATTCAGGTTCTATTCAAACTCAAAAAGGAGCTCGAGAATCTGCAAGACTTTTAGAGATTTTCGAGGATATGAGTACTATAGTTGAAAAATATAGACCTGATTGTGCAGCGATAGAAAAACTATTTTTCTTTAGAAATCAAACAACAGTAATGCCTGTAGCCCATGCAAGGGGGGTGATTTTAACTGTTCTTGAAAAATTTCAAATACCTATTTATGAATATACTCCTATGGAAGTTAAGCAGGTTTTGACAGGCTATGGTCGTGCGGATAAAAAAGAAGTTGAACAAATGGTTAAATTGTCACTGGGTGTAGATACTTTGCCAAAACTCGATGATACAGTAGATTCAATTGCAATTGCAATTTGTCATACGCGTTCAATCATGTTATGATTATTCCTATGGATATTAATTATGTATTATTAAGACAAATTTCTATATTAAGTGTGTTTTTCGGAGCTGTACTTGGAGCTGTGACTTTAATACCTTATTTAGGAGTTGTGTCTTTTGTTTTTTTATTATGTTTCATTTCCCCGATTGTAATTTGGCTTTTGACTAAATATGATTGTCTTTCTTATTTATCTACAAAAGACAGTATTATTATCGGAGCTATATCAGGATTTGTTTCATATTTAGGCTTTTCAATAATCTATGTACCTATTTCGGTTATTTTAATGAAGTTTTTTCATATAGCTGCAAATTACGGAGTAGGGTTGATGCTTGAACATGCTAGCTTTTTTATACTTGTTGTAATCTCACTTTTTATGGGTGTTTTGAGTGCAACAGTGAATGCTTTTACAGGATTTTTAACTTTCTATGTAATGGATTTTTTAGGTGTGTTCAGGAATAAGTAAAATTTTTAGTTTAATTAGTAAAAGAGGAAATAAAAATGGCAGAATTTCATTCAAAAATAAAAACAATAGAATGGGTAGATAATTATTCAAAAATGGTTGATCAGACATTGTTGCCTTATGAATTCAAATATGTAAATATCACAGGCGGGCAAGAGATGTTTGATGCAATCAGAACAATGATAGTTCGTGGAGCTCCGGCGATTGGTGTTGCAGGCGCTCATGGAGTTGTATTATACGCTCAAGAACTTGCGAAAGAAAATCTTTCTAGAGATGAATTTGTAAAAAAACTTCTTGAAAAAGCTGATTATATGGCAACATCAAGACCTACCGCAGTAAACTTGATGTGGGCTTGTGAAAAACAAAAAGAAGTTATAAAAAATTCTAAATCAGATATTCAAGGAATTGTAGAAGAGTTAAAACAAAACGGAATTAGATTAGAAGATGAAGATATTGCAATCAATAAAAAAATAGGTGATTACGGTGCGGAAGTTGTTCCAAAAGGTGCAACAATTTTAACTCACTGTAATGCAGGCGGACTTGCAACTGTCGGTTACGGAACAGCTTTAGGCGTTGTACGTTCAGCATTTGCAAATGATCCGACAATTCAAGTATTTGCAGATGAAACTCGCCCTCGTCAACAAGGTGCAAGAATTACTACATTTGAATTGACAATGGACGGAATTCCAACAACTTTAATTACTGATGGAATGTGTTCATATTTTATGAAAAAAGGTATGATTGATATGGTAGTGGTAGGTGCAGACAGAATTGCAGCTAATGGCGATACCGCTAATAAAATAGGTACTTACACAGTAGCAATTGCAGCGAAATACCATAACGTTCCATTCTATGTTGCAGCTCCTTTATCAACTATTGATACAAGTATTAAAACAGGTGATGAAATTGTAATTGAAGAACGTTCTCATGATGAAGTAACTCACATTAACGGAAAAATAATTTGTGCTCCTGATGTAAATGTAATAAATCCAGGATTTGATGTTACTCCGCATGAATTAATTGCCGGTATTATTACAGAAAAAGGAATTTTAAGACCTGATTATCACAAATCAATTGCAGAAGCATTTGCTAAAGCTTAATTGATTATTTATCAGTAATAAAAAAATCTTTACCTAAATCATTTTCAAGTTGTTTGATAATTTCAGACAGCGGAATTTCTAGTGCTTCTGCAATTCTCCAAAGCATTGTAATTTTAGGCTCAATTTGTCCGTTTTCAACTCGGCTTAGATTCCCCGGATTGAGATCATACTCATATGCAAATGTGTTGAGAGAAATATTTTCCTTTTTTAGTCTGTTCGATTTAATTATTTTTCCGAGTTGGTTAATCAAATGTAAAGTTTTTTCACTCTTGTATTGCATGTATACAATTGTAAAACTTATAATATATCATGTATTGTATACATAAAATAGATAGAGGGATAATATTATTATGCGTAAAAATGGTTTTACTTTGGCGGAAGTATTGATAACTCTCGGGATTATAGGAGTTGTGGCAGCTATGACAATGCCTTCATTAGTTGGGCATTATAGAGAGAAACAAACTATAGTTGCTCTGAAAAAAAGTTATTCAATCTTAAATCAGGCATTTCTAATGGCTACAAAAGATTATGGCCCTCCAACAGATTGGGACGGGATATTTACACCTGGAGGAGGCTGTGGTTCTTGTGCTAAAAAAATAGGAGATATATTTGCTCAATATATTCAACGGATAGAAAAGTGTTATGGTAGTTCATATGGTGTTGATGAAGATGGAAATCCTGTTTATGATCAGGGAGAGAACACAAAATGCGGTGGCATCGATAGACAAAATCCTTTGCAATTAAATGGCTCTGGTGATAGTGTTTTAGGTGATATATATGTTAGTACTAACTTTGCAAGAAGTATTATTGCAGATGGAACTTTGTTTATAACACGAACAGCAGAAGATAATTGTTCTAAGAAATATGGTTCTGCAAATAATCAGAATAATTTTTGTAGTTATATTTTTGTTGATATAAATGGTGGGCATAGAAAGCCTAATCAATATGGAATTGATTTGTTTCCTTTTTATTTAACAAATACAGGCTTAGTGCCGGTTGGTGTAAAAAACAGTTATTTTGATGATACCTGTAAAAAATCTTCCAGCGGTATAGGTTGTACTGCTTGGGTATTGGTTAATGAAAATATGGATTATTTACATTGTGATGTAGATTGGAATGGGCAAACATCTTGTAAGTGAGTTATCGAAACATTTTAGAACGAATATTTTTTAACTCGGCGATTGTCTTTGGATAGTCGCCGTTTGTTAATTCTCCGATTGCTTTGTATAATTTTAAAATTGATTGTTCAATATTTTTATGGTTCATAGTGACCATATCATTTGCCATTTCTTCATTAGACATTGCAAGTCGTGTCATATCGCGAAAACCGCTTGAGGCAATTTCTAATGCTAGCGGATTTTCTTTTGCTGCGAGCATAAGACCTTGTGCGATTACCATTGGCATATGTGAAATCATTGCAACTGCTTCATCGTGTTTTTCTGCTGTTGTAAAAATAGGATTTGCACCGACAAAGTCTATTATTTCAAGAAGTAAATCATTTTTTTCTCCTGTGAGCACCCATTTAGCATTTTTAAAAAGTCCTTCAAAAGAGTTTTCAAATCCTTTATGTTCAGTGCCAGCCATTGGGTGTGACGGAATGAATTTATATGGTCTTTGTTTTTCTGATACAAATTTTTTCAAACTACATACGTCTGTGACTACTGTATCAGGTGATAAATAGTTTTCTAATTCATCTAGTACAGCGAGTGTTTTGTTCATTGGAGTGCATACAAAAATTAAATCTCTATCTTTTAAAACTTCATAAGATTTGAAGATTTTATCTCCGTTTTGAGATTGAGAAACTGCTATTACATCATATTTTTTTGTTAAATCTTTGAATAAAGATCCGCCAATTAAGCCTAATCCGATAATTCCTATTTTCATAAAATTATTATACCATACAAATTGACGAACTTCTGATTGTTTAATATAATTGTCAAATAAAAAGGGGGTTATTATGGATTTATTAGAACTATTAAAGAAAAGATATTCTGTAAGAAAATTTGATGATAGAAAAGTAGAGAAAGAAAAACTTGATTTGATATTGGAAGCAGGCAGAGTTGCTCCGACAGCTGTTAATTTTCAACCGCAAAGAATTCTTGTAATAGAATCTCAGGAAGCTCTTGAAAACTTGAAAAAATGTACTCCATATCATTTTAACGCGCCTTTAGCTCTTTTAATTTGTTATGATAATACAGTGAGCTGGAAAAGAGGTCATGACGGTTATGAAATGGGACCTGTAGATGCAAGTATTGTCACCACACAAATGATGTTGGAAGTTGAAAATATCGGACTCGGTACAACTTGGGTGGGATCTTTTAAAACAGAACTATTGAGGGAATTTTTTAATATTCCTGAAAATTTTGAACCTGTGGCAATTTTGCCTATCGGCTATCCTGCTAAAGATTCCACTCCAAATCCTCATCATAATGAGAGATATGAATTAAGTCATACCGTTTTTTATAACAAATTCTAGGTTAATATATTTCGATATTATCAAGTGAAGTTGTTGTAAATTCAGATGTCTGCATAAGAGTATTTTCATCAATTTGTCCTGTAGATACAAGAATTGTTTGATTTACTCCGCCGTTTTTGGCTGCAATAAAATCCATTGGGGCATCGCCTACCATAAGTGTATTTTCAGGATTTGATTTTAATAATTCTAATGCCAATTTGACAGGAGCTCCGCTTTCTTTTGTCTCTTTAGTAGATTCTCTGCCGATTACGACATCAAATAAATTTTCCCATTGGAAATGTTTCAGAGTCAAAAGAGTTGATTCTTTTGCATCTGAAGTTACAATTCCTGTCTTTAAGCCTTTAGCTTTAATTTTTCTTATGAAATTTATTGCAGATTCAATCGGTTTTGTATATTCAGACATATTTTCATAAAATACTTTGCTTACGTGGTCGAATATTTTTTCAATATCGTTTTCTGTAATTTTTATGCCTAAGTCATTTAGGTTTTTGCAAAATATTTCAATAATCACAGGTCTTGAATACATCGCTGTAATGCCATCATGAAGCATTTCACCTTTTGAAATATCATAGCCTAAATATATACAAAGTTTTGGGAATAAGTCTTTTGACAGATTAAATTTTTCAATAATTTCTTCAATTCTCATCTCTGTCATTTTGCCCCAAAAATAGTGCAAATCAATGAAAGTCCCGTCTTTATCAAACAATATTGTATCAATATTGCTGATAGTCCATTTGTCAGTTTTTAGATTAATCATTATTTGTCTGCCTTTACGATTGTATTTACAAGTTCTTTTGCTATTTTTACTGCTTCTTCCATTAATTTTGGATCGTTGAACAGATTATCGTTTGTTAAATATTCTTTTACGATTTTTCTTGCATAAGAACCTACTGCAAGACAATGTGGGTGAACATCACACATATGAGCAAGTTCAATAGAATTTGAGTTAGTTCCGCCTGACATCATAATGTATGCAGGGAATTTTGCGTTTTCAAATAATTGTGCAGTTGCAACAGCTTGCAATGTTGTTCCAAAGTGGTCGTTGCTTCCGCTCATTGCAATTCCGTCAGCCTGAATAATTGTTGTGTAAGGCTTTCTTAGGCTCAACATCTTTTTAACACGTTCTTTAAGCTTTTTGTCTCCGAGTTCTGATCTGTCAATTGAAATACATAGCATTCCGTCAAAGAAATCATTGATTTGTAACCATTTATCCATTACATCTTTTTCATCAGTTGAAATCGCGTGGAATTCGATACAATCAATGCCTTTTTCGATTAATTTTGGTAAAACTTCTTTGTAATCTTGAAGTTGGCTGATCATTTCAATTGCTTGTTTAGGGCAGTTATTAGCACATTGAGTGCAGCCGATACATCTTTCTTTTTTAACTTTGTATTTATCAAGTTCAATAATTGCATCATGTGGACAAATTAATTTACATTTTCCGCATTTAACGCATTTTGTCTGATCGATTACAGCTTTTGTAATATGAGGGTCCCCATCAATACCTACACTTACACATAAGTATCTGTCTTCTTTTATACCTGCTCTTTCAAGTCCTCTTTTTGCTGCATCTACAATTTCAGGTTTTGCACATAAGTCAAAAAAGTTGCAGCCTGCGAGTGAATAAATTGTGACAAGTCTTTCTACTTCTGTTGCATCTTCATTACCAGCACCGCATACAAGTTTAAAACATTCTTTTTTATCTAATAAATCTTTTAACATAACAAATTCCTTCTTTCTATTTTCATATTTGTGGGATAACGTTTTAAATAAAATAAAAATAATTGACACGCGGAGAGAGTGGGATTCGAACCCACGGAGAGTATTGCCTCTCACAGACTTTCGAGATCCGCACCTTAAACCACTCGGACACCTCTCCTTTTTTATTTGTTATGTTCTTACATCTTTATGTGAAAAATGTTTAGTCCCGTCAACGTAATCTTTTACGATATTTCCGTTGCCTATAAGTTTATATTTATAAATTGTTAAACCTTCTAATCCTACAGGTCCTCTTGCATGAGTTTTATTTGTAGAAATTCCGACTTCGGCTCCGAATCCGTAGCGGAAACCGTCTGCAAATCTTGTAGATGCATTAAAATATACTCCTGCAGAATCAACTTTGTTCATAAATTTTTCTGCATTTTCTATATTTTTTGTAATAATGCTGTCAGTATGGCCTGAACCGTATGTATTAATATGTTCGATTGCTTCATCAACATTTTTTACGGTTTTGAATGATAAAATTTTATCACCGTATTCATGTGACCAGCTTTCAGGTTTGTCTATCAATTGAATTTCTGATAATTGCAATGCTGCAAGCAGGTTATCAATTTTAGGAAATTTTTCATGAATTAACAAAGTTTCAACAGCGTTACAAGCACTAGGATATTGAGTTTTTGCATCTGTTACAACTTTTATTGCCATATCAATATCAGCTATTTCATCTACAAATATATGGCAAATACCGTCAGCGTGACCAAGTACAGGAATTTTTGTATTTTCTTTTATGAATTTAACAAGTTTATTCCCGCCTCTTGGGATTATCAAGTTAATATATTTGTCACATTTTAGCATTTCTGCAACGTCATCGCGTGTGAATACTTGTTGGATAACATTTTTAGGAAATTCTTTAATTTTTTCAAGTGCAGAATTTATTACTGATAGAATTTTTTTATTTGTGTTTATTGATTCTTTTCCGCCTTTTAAAATTACAGCATTTGCTGATTTTATCGCAAGTGATGAAATCTGTGCAATTACATCAGGTCTTGCTTCAAAGATTATTCCTAAAACTCCGATAGGGCAAGATACTTTGTATAAAGTTAAGTCACTATCGAGTTCTCTTACTAAAAGTTTTTTATTCACAGGATCTTCAAGTTTTGCAATATCTCTAATCCCCTGAATCATATCACGCATTTTATTTTCATCGAGTTTTAAGCGATTGAATGCTGATTTTGTAAGTTCGCCTGATTCTACAAGACTTTTTGCAGCTTCCAAATCTGTTTTATTAGCTTCAAAAATTTCTTCTTTGTTCAATTCGATTTCATCTGCAATTTTTAATAATG
This sequence comes from uncultured Clostridium sp., assembly GCA_958449715.1. Classification (GTDB taxonomy): domain Bacteria; phylum Cyanobacteriota; class Vampirovibrionia; order Gastranaerophilales; family Gastranaerophilaceae; genus Stercorousia. The sequence goes on from CAUDIU010000031.1 coordinate 8,300, forward strand.
CAGTATTTTTTAATTCTGTTGATAAATCTGCAATTTTTAATGAAGCTTCTTTTGCATCTTTTGCAATTTTTACAAAATCAATCATTTTTCTCTCCTTGTTTGGGAAAATTTTTCTCATATAGGCAGGGGGTTATAAAAGTGTTATATTATCTCGTGTGATAATTGCGTCGTAATTCTTGAATCCGAGAATTTCCATAATATTGTCAGAATGTCTGCCGATTACTTTTCTGCAGGAATCTGAACTGTAATTTACGATACCTCTTGCGATTTCATTTCCTTTTTCATCAAGTATTGATACAACGTCACCTTTATTGAACTCGTGAACTACATCTAACACTCCGATAGGTAACAGACTTTTTTGCTCAAGAAGTGCTTTTTTAGCACCTTTGTTTACAACAATTTGACCAATAATATTTGTTGCATAACCTATCCAGCGTTTTTTATCAGATAGTCCTTCTGTTTGAGGTAGAAACATTGTCCCTATTTCTTCCCCGTTAAATATTTTTTGGATAACGTAAGGAATTTTACCGTTTGCAATAAGAACTTTTCCACCAAATCTTGTTACCATTCTTGCAGCTTTAAGTTTTGTTCTCATACCGCCGCGTCCGCCTTCTGAAGCATCTGTTCCAAGTGATAAAATATCATCTGTTACTTCTTCTACAGTGCGAATAATTTTTGCATCAGGATTTGTTTTTGGATTTTTGTCATACAAACCTTCGACATCTGATAATATTACAAGTAAGTCTGCATCTAATTCACTTGCTACAAGTGCTGATAATTTATCGTTGTCAGAAAAACATACTTGCATGTGTTCATATTGCGGGTGGACTTCAACTGTAGATACGGTGTCATTTTGGTTGATAATTGGGATTACTTTAAGCTCAAGTAATTTATTTAAGGTTGTTCTAAGACTTAAATATCTTTGTCTTACAGAAAAGTCATCTTCTGTTAAAAGAATTTGAGATGCAATAAGTCCGTATGTGTCAAATCCTGTTTCGTAAATCGACATTAATTTCCCTTGACCGATTGCGGCACAAGCTTGTTTTAGTGCGACTCCTTCGGTACTATCAATACCTAATCTTTTTTTGCCTAAGCCTACTGCACCTGATGTGATTACAATAACTTCTTTCCCTTGTCTTGCAAGGTGTGAAAGATCTTCTATAAAGGAGAATACTCTAGGCAATGATACATAGCCGTCATCTCCTCTTAAAATATTTGTACCAAATTTGAAAACTATACGTTTTGCATTTATAAATTCTTCTCTATTCATAATTTTATTATATTACAAATAAATTTAATCAATTTCAACTTCTTGATTTATTTCTACTTCATTTTTTTCATCTGATAATGGAGCTTTGTTGTCTTTGTATAACCAATACAGATACATATCGACGAGTAAAAAGAATGTATTTAAAATATACAGCCAGAATACCCAATCCATGTTATCCAATATTTTGTGTGCTATACCGCAAACATAGCCTAATAAAATTAGCATTGAAAAGTGAATACTTTTGCCATGTACACATTTGCATTTATATGTTTTTAATGCTGCAACAGGCCAGCTAATTCCGAAACATACCATCATTCCTGCTTCAAATACGCTCATTTTTCTCCTTCTTTTAGATTTATCCTTTTATATTTATTGTATTACTTTTTTTCTTTTCTTCAAATCCTAGTCCACGCATTAGTGGATGTAGTATATGATTGCTTAATTCTGATGCTATCCAGGCAAGACCTATTACTGTTCCTGCAAGGTTGCTTAATTCTATAGCTCCTTTTGCTGCAGGAAATGCTGGAGGTTTGTCATCTTTTAAGAGATGTTCTTTTAGAGTTAATTTATCATCTTTAGATATTTTTAGGGTATCAGATATTTTTGATAAAAGTTTGTGACCTTGTCTGTCTTTTTTCTCCATTTTTGCTAATTTTGCATAATTTAGATATTCCGCAGCATTCTTGAATGCAGGAAGATCTTTATCCCCTTTCAATATTTTTTGTGCTAGTTTGAATCCATATTTTTGGAAAATAAATGGAATCATTGTCAAATATATTCCAAGACATAAAAGTTGGTATAAACCTTCTTTAGTTGCTGCATATTTTCTGGTTTTTTCATCAACGTTATTATCCATCATAATTGCAACAGGTCTGCCGGTTGCTTTGAATAAAGATTCTGTTGTGACTGTGTAAGTTGTATTATTTGCAAAATTTACAAATTTAGGATTTAAAAGTACATTAGCTACTTTATCAATCATTATACACCTCCAATCTTCATTCCGGAATTATAAAAATTCTTGAAATGATAAGGTGTTGTATAACCTTGAAAATTAGGTTGTGCTATTTCTTTTCGGGGTAGTGGTTGTTGGGGAATCCTTTTTGTTTCTTTTTTAGGTAACAATGCATTCATGAGAGGTTTTGTTGCAGCGTTACATATTGCAGGTATAACAAATAGAGCTGTTAAGCTCACAGTGATAAGTGACAGAGTAGATTTCATTTTAGGAAGTTCTTTAAGATGATTAGATTTTTCTGCAATATGTTTTGCAAGCTTCTCGACTCCGGCATCTGTAATTAAGTATGAGCAAAAAGCTACTGCTCCTGTTAATCCCTCTCTGAATGCTGTATATCTTCTTGAATCCTTTTCTTGTTTTTTGTCCATCATTGTAAATGTTGGACGTAAAATCCCTTTTGATACGGCAATTGTTAAAGCTCCATAGAGGGCTTTATTATTTTTGCCTAAATTCATACATAAATTTTTAAATTGTTTTTGAAAAGGGGTAGTCATATTTTTCTCCATTATTATTCTAAAACTTGATAAAAGAGTGTAAAATACAAAAAATATTATAATAATTATAAGTTTTTCTTATAATTTATTAAATTTATGATATAATTTAGTTATGAACTTGAACCAATTAAAATATATTGTTGCAATTGCAGATGAATTAAATATATCGAAAGCTGCCCAAAAATTGTATGTTTCGCAACCTTCATTGAGTCAGTGCGTTCAAAATATTGAGCGAGAACTTGGAACGAAGATTTTTGATAGAAGTACAACTCCTTTAAAAATTACATATGCTGGGGAAGTTTATATAAATTGGGCTAGAAAGATTTTGAATTCCACAGAGGAAATAAGTAGGCAGATTGCAGATATTTCAGGTCTTAAAAATATAAAACTTTCTATAGGGATTTCTCCATATCGCAGTACTTGTATTTTGCCGCCAGTTATAAAGCAGTTTAAAAAGTTATACCCAGATTGTTATATTGTTGTAGAAGAGCATCCGACAACTATTTTGCATTCAATGATGGATGAGGGGAAACTTGATATTTTAATTGATACTCCGCATCATAATACTATTGATTATACAAGTATTCCACTATTGAAAGAAAATATATTAATTGATGTTCCAAAGGATTGGAATATAAAAGGTGATGAAATTGATCTTTCTGAATTTGCGGATAAGCCTTTTGTAATGCTTGCAAATGAACAATTGTTAGGTAGATTGTCAAGAGATTTATGTGTTAAAAATGGTTTTGAACCTAAAATATCATTAGAATGTCATACAGTAGAAACTGCTCATGCATTTGTTGCTCAAGGATTGGGTGCATCTTTTGTGCCTGAACTTTTTGTTAAATATTGGGATAAAAAAGATACAAATTATTATAAAATTAAAAATTGTCAGCCTGTCCGAGAATTTTGTGTAATTTATGACAATAGGAAGTATTTACCTTTAGCAGTTAAGGATTTTATAAAAGTATTAGATGATTTCTTGCACAGTTAATGGTTTACATATTTTAATAAAAAGGCAATTTTCTTCTTAATAGTTTTTTTATATTAATAAGGAAGGTTGGAATTTTGTAATGAGTGTAAATTCTATAAGTTCTATAAGTTCTATGTATTTCCCATATCAAAATATTGGTGTTCAACGGCAGCAACTTGGTGCTAATCCTAAGCAACAAGTTTTAATTCCTAATAATAATGTGCAGCCAAAAGAGAAAAAAGGTTTATCTACTGCAGCCAAAGTAGCTATTATTGCTGGAGCTATTGGAGTTGTTATATTAGCAGATTACTTTATTAGAGGTAAGGGTTCTGTAAGTAAAACAGTTATTAATAAAATAGAATCGTTATTAAAGAATAAAAAAGTTCAGGATTATTGTAAGAAAAATAATATAGATACAGATATTAATAAAATTAAAGAAAAAAGTACTGAAAAACAATTAGAGTTTCTTGGTGATTTACTTGATATTGTGATTATGGCAGTTTAAATTTCTTGCACAGTTAATAATTTAGTAATATACTAAAGTTATTATGAAAAATGTAAGACAAACAAATATAAATATACATAGAGATAGCTGGGTTGAGATTAATTTAGAAAATATCGCATATAATATGCGTTCAATAAGAAAAAATACCCCTGAAGGAATTAAGTTATTAGCTGTTGTTAAAGCTGATGCATATGGACATGGTTCTGTAATGTTAGCTCCGACTCTATTGGCATCAGGTGCTGATATGTTGGGAGTTGCGTCAATAGACGAAGGTGTAGATTTAAGACAAGCAAAAATAAATTGCGAAATTTTGGTATTAGGTGCAGTTCCTGTATGGGCTGTAGAAACTGCAGTAAAAGCTGATTTAACTATCGCAATTTTTTCAAAAGAGCACTTATTAGCTTGTCGTCAAGCTTATGAAAGAACCGGTATAAAACCAAAAGTTCATGTAAAACTCGATACAGGCATGAATAGAATTGGTGTATCTATTGATGATGCAGTTGATTTTATTAACGAAGTTAGAAATGCAGATTATTTGGATTTTGGCGGTGTGTTTACACATCTTGCAAATGCTGAAATTAGAGAAAAGACACAAATTCAAATAGATAGGTGGAATAGTGTTATTTCAAAAATTGATACAAAAGGCCTGCTTTTACATATTTTAAATACTGCAGGTGCAATGTGTTATGATGTTCCAAATTCCAATATGCGACGTGCAGGAATTGCCCTATATGGGCTTTATCCAGATTTGCCGGAAGATGGTGTGGTGAAAAAGCCTGACTTGAAGCCTGTAATGTCTTTAAAAGCAAGAATTGTAAATATTCATGAGGCGAAAGACGGTGAAGGAATCAGCTATGGACATACTTTTACGGCACATGGTGCAAGAAAAATTGCAACAGTTCCTTTAGGTTATGCAGATGGTGTTCCTCGCGGACTTTCTAATAAGATTTCAGGAGTTTTGAATGGAAAAGAAGTTCCACAAGTAGGGAATATTACAATGGATCAAATGATGTTTGATATAACAGGAGTTGATGCAAACTTAGGTGATATTATAACATTATTAGATGAGAATCATTCAATTGATGAGTGGGCAAAAATATTAGGGACAATAAATTACGAATTGACTTGTCGATTAAAAGTTAGATTACCAAGAGTTTATACAAGGGAATAGTTTAATGAGTGAAAATTGCAAATTTGATTTAGGTATAATTGGAGCAGGTCCTGCAGGTTATACGGCTGCTTTTCAGGCAAGAGCTAAGGGGTTGTCAGTAGTTTTGTTTGAAAAAGATAAAGTTGGCGGTGTATGTCTTAACAGAGGTTGTATTCCTACAAAAGCAATTTTGCACTCAGCTGAATTATATGAAGAAATGAAGTCTGCTTCAGAACTCGGTATAAATCTTGAAAATTTGTCAGTGGATTATAAAAAAGTTGTAGAAAGAAAAGACAAAGTAGTAGAAAAAATTAGAAAATCTCTTGAATTAGCATTGAAAAACAGCGGAGTGCAAACAGTAAATGCAGAGGCAAAAGTGATTTCAGATAATCAGATATTTGCTGATGATAAAATTTATGAGTGTTCTAGTATAATTACTGCAACAGGATCAAAACCTAAAGATTTTCCAAATCTCCGATTTGATCATGAATTTGTATTAAGCTCTGATGATATCTTAAATTTAGATACTTTGCCTAAAAGTATTGTAATAATAGGCTCAGGTGCTATCGGGATTGAATGGGCAAGAATTTTTTCAGCATTTAATGTAGAAGTCTCTATTGTAGAACTTGCAGAACATTTGCTTCCTTTAGCAGATATTGAGGTTTCAAAAAGAGTTGAAAGAATTTTTAAGGCTAAAAAAATAAAGATGTTTTTAGCAAATTCTGTTGATAAGATTAAAGATAAAAAAGTTTATTTGTCTTCTGGTGATGTTTTAGAACCTGAAATTGTACTTTTAGCTGTTGGGCGTAAGCCAGAGAATAGTTTTGAAAATGTTACTTGTATCGGTGATGCTTGCGGTAAAATTCAACTTGCTCATTTTGCAATTAAACAAGCTGTTGCAGAGGTATCTGGGGTAGAATTTGACGAAAATTTAGTGCCTTCTGTTGTATATGGCTGTCCTGAAATTGCTTGGATTGGAAAGCGTGAACAGGATTTAGAAGAAGGGAGTTATAAAAAATCAAATTTACTGATTTCCGCTCTTGGAAAATCTCATTGTGATAACTGTTCAGATGGATTTATAAAAATACTTTCACAAAACGGAAAAATTGTAGGTGCCCATATTGTATCAAAAGAAGCATCTTCTTTAATTCAACAAATAACAATAGCTATGCAAAATAACATAGCTATTGATGATTTGAAAAAAGTATGTTTTGCCCATCCTACATATTCAGAGGGCATATTTGAATGTTTGTTTAAATAGAACCTGTCCAGAAAGGAACTTTCCCGAAATTCCAGTATGTATTTGTCGGGTTGTTGTCTTTGTGACGCCAAATTCTTTTGCGTTTAACTTTTGTATCGCTGACTTGTTTTGTATTGTCTTGTTGTTCTACTTTAACTTCTTCTGTTGTTTCAACTCTAGAACCAGGAATCTCATACATTTCTGCGTATGCACATCCTGCAAAGCACAACAAACATAAAATTGTCATAAGTTTTTTCATTTTTTACCCCCTTTTAAGGTTTTTATTCACATTATAACGTTTTAAGTCATGAAAATCAATATTTTTGCTATATAATTTTAAATATGCAGAAAAGATTACCTGATTATTTAAAACGACCAATTATTGATACAGATAAAACTCGTACTGTGCGTCGAATTTTAAAGACAAAATGCTTAAATACCGTATGTGAAAATGCTCGTTGTCCTAATAAAAATGAATGTTATACAAAAAATACTGCGACATTTTTGATTATGGGGAATAACTGTACAAGAAATTGCAGATATTGCAATATTAACTGTTCTCGTCCGGAACCTTTAGATTTGAATGAGCCTTTTCATGTTGCAGAAGCAGTAAAGGATTTAGGTCTTAAATATGCTGTAATTACATCTGTTACAAGAGATGATTTGCCTGATGGCGGAGCAGAGCATTTTGCAAATTGCATTTACGAAATCAGAAAAATTTCTCCTGATGTTAAAATTGAAATTTTAACTCCTGATTTTAAGGGGAATAAAGATTCTTTAAATACGATTATAAAAGCACACCCAAATGTGTTTAATCATAATATTGAAACTGTAAGAAATGTGTTTAAAACAGCTCGCCCTCAAGGTGATTATGATTGTTCATTGGAAGTCTTGAAATATATTAAAGATAATAGTGATATAATAACTAAATCAGGATTGATGATAGGTTTGGGTGAAACTTTTGAGGATATTGAGCAAACTCTTGTTGATTTGAAAAATGTAGGCTGTGATATTTTGACAATAGGTCAATATATTCAACCCTCAAAGGCTCATTTGGAAGTTTCTAAATACTATACTCCTGAAGAGTATGAAAATTTAAAACAGTTGGCTAAAAAGGTTGGGATAAAGCACTATCAAATTGGACCTTTAGTCAGAAGCTCCTATCGAGCATCTGAATTAATATAGTTGTTACATTTTACAAATGAAAAAGGCAAAAAATTTTAATTTCTTGTTTTATTATAAATATATTAGAAATTTAAAAAGGGATTAATTAATGTCTGTAGGGAAAATCTTATTTAAAGGAATTGATTCAACTTCTAATATCCAAGAAGTTAAGAAAGAAGAAGTAAAGCCATCAACATCAACAGAAGAAAATAAAGAAAAATCAAATGCTACAAAATATATGATAGGTGCGACAGCTCTAGCTGCTACAATTGCTGTTGGTATTATTGGTCATAAAAATAATTGGTGGCGTAAGGCCGCAGATGCAGCGGATGATTTATCTAAAAAAGGTGCTGAAACTCTTGACAATGCTGAAAATAAAGCTTCTGAAATCGCAGATGATTTGTCTAAAAAAGGATCAGAAAGTATAGATAATGTAGATAAGAATTCTCCAGAAATTACATCTCCAAATCCAAAACCTCTTGAAGATATTGATTATTCTGATTTTTCTAAAATAGAAGGAGAAATTTATGAAGATCAAGGTGTTTTCTGTAAAGATTTAAAGAATGAAGAAGGAAAATTAGTTCGAACTTTTGCTTCTGAAGATGGTAAAACATTATCTGCAATTGTTGATTATGATTTATCTACGGGAGATAGAGCAAAAACAGTTATTTATCATAGTGATGGAAAGACAGTGAATGCAATAATTGATTATGATAAATCTCCAGATTTGCCATTTAAAATGAGTATGTTTGGAGAAGATGGCAAGACTTTACAATGTATTGAATATTATAATCCATCTACAGAAAATTTATTGACGAGAACACTTTTCCGTCAAGATGGGACAAAACTTGCCTATACTGATTATGATCCTTTAACTGGGGAGCGACTTACAAATACAGTGTTTAGAGCTGATGAAACAGTAAGTGCTATTACGGAGTTTGATCCATCTACGGGAAAAGATTTAAAAATGCTATCATATAATCTTGATGGAAAAACTTTAAATTATATTATTAATTATGATCCATCTACTGGGAAAAAACTTAGTAAGCATCGTTTTATGTCTGATGGTAAATCATTACATAATGTGATTGAGTTTGACCCCATAACTGGTAATTGTTTAAAAGAATCTCATTTCCGTCAAGATGGTAAAACAGTAGATCTTGTAACAGAGTATGATAGATTAACCGGTAATGAATTGAAAGAAATTTCTTATGGTGCTGACGGTAAGACTATAACTTCTGTTATTGAGTATGATACCTCAACTGGGCATAGATTGAAACAAATTGCTTATCAAGAAGATGGTAAGACTTTAAAATATGTAGTTGATAATGATCCAAAAACTGGGATAAAGCTTAAAACAACATATTACAAACCTGATGGAACTGTTGATAGAGTTGAAAATGCTCTATAATTCAATTGTGATTGCACCTTGACGGAAGATTTTTAATTCATCACCAAATACTCCACAAACAGTGGATTCAAGACCTTTGCATATATGCCCGTAATCAGGAATTATCAAATCAGCAAGTCCTTGCATATTTTCTAATGCTTGTTCATAAGTCTTAGCAGATGGTTGGTGAGATAGATTTGCGCTTGTTGTTGCTAATACGTGACCTGGGGTAATTTCACAAATTTCTTTAAAAACTTCATTATCTGGAACTCTTATTCCGACTGTTTCCATGTTTGATGTCATAAAATATGGTGTTTTGTCACTTTTTTCAACGACAAGTGTGAGTGCTCCAGGAAAATATTTTTTAATTAAACGGCAACCGATTTTTGGTATTGGTTTTACATATTCAAGCAAATTGTATGTTTCGTTAGACATTAAAATTAAAGGTTTTTGAGCTTCTCGTTTTTTTATTTCGTAAATTTTTTTCACAGCTTTTTCAGATGTTGGCAGGCAGCCTAGTCCCCATACTGTGTCTGTTACGTATGCGATTACTCCATCATTTTCTAAAACTTCTTTAATTTTTTCTTTATTTTCCAGCATTTATCTTCCTCATAAATCTTTGAGCTAACTCATATGCATATTCCATTTTGAATATTAAATTTAATCCTGTATAGCTTACAAGACATAAAATACCTACTGATGCGATTTTTATTATTTCAAATAGTGCTTTAGGCATATGAATGAATTTGTCAAAACCATATGCTAAGCCAAAACATAATACAAGTGATATAACTCCGGCAATAGACATTTTTAATAGATTTGTAAATAGACCTTTATAATCCATTCTGACTTTTTTATAAATTAAGCTGCCAAGTACGCAGGCATTGAATAGAGTTACAAGTGATGTAGATAGTGTAATTCCGCCTATTCCCATGTGCATTTTGCTTATGAATATTACGTTAAGCAGATATTTTAATACGATTGATGAAAAGGCTACGATAAAAGGAGTTTTTGAATCATTGAAAGAATAGTAGACTCTTGTGATAGAATCTCTGAATACATAAGGTAATATTGAAACAGATAGGAACCACAATGCTTCAGTTACCATAAATGTCGCATTAGCGTCAAATACTCCACGTTCAAAGATTAATCGGACTGCGTCCATTCCAACAGTTAGAATTCCTATGATAATTGGAATTGCTGCAAAGAAAAGAACTCCTACGCCTTTATTAAAATATGTTTTGATTCCGTCTAAATCTTTTTCTGCTACGAGTCTAGAAAAAATAGGAAATAACGGAACTAAAAATGCTGTAACTAAAATTCCTACAGGGAATTGAAAAACTCTGTTTGCGTATCCGATTGCTGTCCAAGCTCCTTCTGAAATAGATGATGTGAAAAACATATCAACATAAATATGAATTTGTCCGACAGTAGAGCTTAATACTGCTGGGAATAAAAGTTCCATTATTTCTTTAAAATTAGGGTTATTCGTAAATTCAAAGTTTGGTCGCCATTTAAAACCGAGTTTTCTAACATTCGGATATTGGATTATAAGTTGTAATATCGCACCGATTGTAGTTGCCCAAGCAAGTGCATATCCTTTGTTGTCATCAGGAACAGCCATCACCACTCCAATTATAGCTGCACTCATAATTATTGGCGATAAATTCGGTAGCATAAACTGCTTATAAATAATTAAAATTCCATAATATATCCCAACAATTCCACCGATTATTAAAAGCGGGGTCATGATTTTTAAGTGTTCTGCCGCTAAATTTATCATATCAGCAGATCCGCTTGAAATAATTAATCCCATTATTTGTCGAGGGAATACAAACATTATTACAGAAAGTACAAGGAAAAATATTGTAGTTGCAGTCATAAATGTTGAATATAATTTATTCACTGCTTCTTCGGGTTT
>CAUDIU010000032.1 GCA_958449715.1 uncultured Clostridium sp.
GAAACAACCCCTATAAAGAAATCTTTTTTTACTTTTTCAAGCCATTCCAATGTTTCTTTAGTATAACAACCTGTCTTAGATCCCATAATAGTGCTGTCTAAATCAAAGAGTAAAGCATTTATACCCTGATTTTTCAAATCATCTAAATCAATTTCATAAATATTTTTAAGATTATAATCAGGTTTGATAAACATTTTTACCTCTTTCTTCTATTAATTATAAGTCTTTATTCCAACAGTTCTAACTAGAGCATATTTATAATTTTTTGGAGATTGTGAAAATTTAACATATACATCATCATTTGTATTGCCTAATTCTAAATTTTCATCATCTTCATTTTTAACAGCTTCAACTTTAGCAACAAACTGCTCATCAGGTGTAATAATTTCAACATCATCACCTACAAGCATTTTATTTTTTATTTTCACCAAGAAAAAGTCACCATCTTTTACATCACCTTTGAATTCACAAAGAAAATCAGCTCCGGCTAAACCTTTTGAAATATCATAGCTATAACTTTCTCCGTTATTATCACCTAGAGCAAAACCTGTTGTATATCCACGATTTCCAACTTTTTGTAATTCCAAGAAATACTTATCTAAATCTGCAGATGGATTTTTCAAAACTTCATCAATTGCTTGGCGGTATGCTTTTGCGACAGCTGATACATAATATAGACTCTTAGTTCTTCCTTCAACTTTGAAAGAATCAATCCCTGCATCGATTAACTGCGGTAATTGTTTTACAAGACATAAATCTTTAGGACTTAGAATATGAGATCCTCTATCGTCTTGGTTGATTTCCAAATATTCATTCGGACGAGTTTCTTCTACAAGTCTATAACTCCACCTGCAAGGTTGAGAGCAGTTTCCATGATTTGCTTTTCTTTCACCTTTTGAAAAATAATCACTCAAAAGACATCTTCCAGAAAAAGATACACACTGAGCACCATGGATAAAGCTTTCCAATTCAACATCAGGCACTTGTTTTCTAATTTCTGCAATATCAGCAATAGGCAATTCTCTTGCTAAAATAACACGAGTAGCCCCTAAATCACGCCAGAATTTAACACTTTCATAATTTAAAGTATTAGTCTGAGTGCTTACATGAATTGGCACTTCAGGAATACGTTTCCTTATAAGATTAAAAATACCATAATCACTTATAATGAATGAATCAGGCTTTGCATCTTTAAATCGGTCAATACATGCCTCTAATTGTTTTATATCATTGTTAAAAGCAAAAATATTTATAGTTACATAAGCCTTTGCACCAAGAGAATGAGCTAAATCAACAGCCTGCTTTAAATTATCCATAGTAATCAAACTGCCTTTTCTCATTGCTCTAAGGCTAAAATCTACAACTCCAAGATATACTGCATTTGCACCATATCTCACCGCATATTCTAATTTTTCCAAATTGCCCGCAGGCATCAAAAGTTCTACATCTCGCATAACTGTATATTATCCTAAAGATTAGAAATAATCAACCGATTAGGTGATGACCAAATATGATTAATGAATAAGATATATATATAAAAGATTTTTATATGTTTATTGGAGAAGAAAGATGCAAACAATTGAAAATGCAGCAACAACATTAAAAGAAATTTGGGATTATCAACACCCTGTAATGCATACTTGGTTTGTGTTAAGTTCACTTTCATTATGCGTTATGTTCGCTTTATTATATTTTGTAATATAATAAAACTATGAGAAAGCTCAGGATATTCTTAGGTTATCTGACACTTATATTAATCGCAATAAGTATGTTATATCCATTTTTTGCGATGGTAAATCTCTCTTTTGTTGATAACAATGAAATATTTTCCCATGCCGGAAGAATTTTTCACCCAAATTTAACATTAAACAACTACAAAAATGTTTTTACCGAAATTCCAATGGGACTATATTTTTTCAACAGCCTTCTGGTTGCTACAATCACAACCATAGGACAGGTAATTTTCGCATCACTTGCAGGATATGCATTTGCAAGACTTAATTTCAAATACAAAAATGCATTATTTTTAATTATTTTAATTACAATGCTTATACCACCGCAAGTAAATATTATCCCATTATTTTTCTTAATGCGAGAATTACACTTAATAGACACATACCAAGCACTAATACTTCCTGCATTATTTGGCGGATTTGGAATATTTTTAATGCGACAATACTTTCTCGGATTGCCGAAAGATTTGGAAGAAGCTGCCAAAATTGACGGTTGCAATTTATTTCAAACATTTTTCAAAATTGCACTACCACTAGCGCTTCCAACAGTTGCCACACTTGCGATATTCACCTTTGTAACAACTTGGAACAGTTTTATGTGGCCATTAATTGTTACAAACAGCGAAAGCATGAGAACATTACCTGTAGGTCTTGCGATTTACAAAGGCAGCTTTAGAGAACTTACACTATGGGGCAATCTTCTAGCTTGTTCCGTCATATGTACAATCCCAGTAATCGGAGTATTTCTATTAGGGAAAAAATATTTTATATCAGATATTTTACAAGGATCCGTTAAAGAATAATTATTACAATTTATATCTTAAAACAGAATTTGAACCTTGTGATGAAACAAACAATAAATTACCATTAATATGAACACCATAAGGTTTTTGTACATTTGAAATAATAACAGAAATAACTCCACTTGAAGTAATTTTAACAACATTATTACTGTTATAATTAGAAACATAAATATTGCCATTATCATCACTGACCATGCCAATAGGTCCATTTATTTTTGCATCTTTCACATAGACAATTCTTTTCCCGTCAGGAGTAATTTTGTAAATCATATTATCTGCAAAACATGCAACATAAATATTTCCGTTAACATCAGTTGTAATACCAGTAGGACTTGCAATATTATTATACATTCCATTTGTCTGTTCAATTTTAGGTTTCGCAGCTTCTGCAGCTTTTGCCTCATCAGCTTTTATAGTCTGCATATCTGTATTCATAGATGTTGCCAACTGCTGAGCTCGATTATATATAGAACTTTCCGGAGGTATCAAAGATAAATAAGACTTAGCTTTATCTGTCTGTCCTAACTTATTGCTTAAATTTGCAGCTTTAAACACTGACTCATAATCATCAGGTTTTCTAACAATAATTTGTTTAAAAACAGCTAAGGCAGCTTCATCTTGTTTTAGATATTCCAAAATTGAGCCTAAATTATAATAAGCGTCAATATAATTTGGATCAATATTTATAGCCTGCCTAAAAGATGCCATAGCTCTGTCATATTGACCTATTTTATAAAAATCTATTCCTTGATTATATTCTAATTTAGCTTCAGTTCTAGGTTCATAAGCCTGTACAGGTTCTGCACAGAGTGCAAAACCTGTATTAGCTAATAAACATAAAGTTATTAAAAGTTTTTTCATTAATATCTCCGTATACTATTTTTGCAGATTATCAAGTTTTTCAATAATTTTTTGATTTTTTTCTGCAAATTCATGTCCTCTTGCAATTATAGCTAATTTTAAAATATTTGCAAGATTAATAGCACAAAGTTCTTTATAATTATCAGGTAATCTCAAACTCCAATTTGCATCACCTGATGTGCCAGGTCTATTGTATACATCGTATACATTGAAATAATCTGTAAAGAAAATTTGAATATTTTCAGCTTTTGATGCAAAAATTTCAACTAATTTAGTCTGAGCCAAAAATTCAGCATCATCTGTAAGGTGAACAATAATATCATCTTTATTTTCAGCTTCTGCAAACAAATCATCTACAAGATTTTTTGCATGCAAATATCCGATGTGTGAATGAATATTTTGATCAGCCCACATTTTGATAGGTTCATTATCATGAGTACCTACCATAGCCCAGCATCTCTTATCAATATTACAGCATCTGTATGGATCTTCTGGCTTGTCAGCTTCTACGAATTGAGTAAGTTTCATACCTTGTAATCCGTATTCTTTCATAACTTCTGCTACAGGATTTGTAAGAGTTCCTAAATCCTCGCAAACAATTGCATCTTTATCTAATCCTTCTTCTTTTGCTGCTGCAATTACGATTTTTTCAATCAATCTGCCATACTCTTTAATTTGTTTTTTAGATAAAGTCTTAACTCTTTTTTCTTTATCAGCAGTAAGTTCCATATCTAAATCTTCTATTTTTGCAATAGCATATTTAGACAATTCAGGATGTTCAGGAGATGAGTATAATCTGCCTGCACCTTGCTCAATTTTAGGTTTTTTACCTGCTTTGTAAACCCAAGGGTCAATAAGACCTACAATATGGTCAATTCTAACACCACCAGGGTTTTCTCTGAACATTTTTTTGTATAAGTTTTTCAACAACTGTCCGCCTTCATCTAAAGAACCGTCCGCATTATACATTCTGTCAGGATCCATTACCGGGAAGCCCCATGCTTGACCATCTTTTGAGAAATAGTCAGGAGGGCAACCTAAACACCATCCTTTTAAGAATAATGCTTGATAAGCCCAAGTATCACGGTCAGAAAAAGCAACTTGTCTATCTGCAATCATTTTAATATCATGTTTTTTTGCAAATTTTCTAGTTTCTTCATTTTGCTTACTTATAACAAACTGAGTAAATTTATATAATTCAATTTCATCAGAGTATTTATTTTCAATTTCCTTAATTCTTTCAGCATATTCCATTTTTTGCTCAATAGATTGAGGATTGAAAAGATTCTTATCAGCTTCTGAATTCCATAAAGGCCAGTAATCATTACCATGTTCAATAGACAATGCTTCGTATAAACTGTCTTTATCTAACCAAAAACTGTTTTCTCTTTTAAAGTGTTCAAATTCTTTTTCTAATTTTTTTACAGGATTTGATTTAAAGTTATTCCAAGCTTCCTGCATAGCTTCACTATACTTTTTATAAGCATATGAATAAGCTGTTTTGTTAACATCTTTATTTGGGTTTCCATTCACAATATCATTGTATGTATCTTCTGAAAGAATTTTACCCCAATCTTTAGTAGTTAACTCTTTCAAGTTGATAAATAAAGGGTTGTCAGAAAAAATAGTACCTGTATATGGAGAAGAATCGCAAGATTTAGTCTTTCCTGCAGGTCCGAGTTGAATAGCATCAAACAAACCTGAAGCATATTCAATAAATTCTTTTCCACCGTCTGTATTTATACTACCAAAACCTGTATTTTGTCCCATTGCAGCCGGAAAACTTCCGTTATGCATAATAAAAGCTAAGTTTTTTTTACCTAAAACTTTCAAAGCTTTTCTAATAGTTTTTTTAGCGTCTTCAGTCAAGACGTTAGATTGTTTTTCTAAAGTACAAGTCATATTTACCCCTTCTTCCTATATATCAACAAAATTGATAATATCATGAGGTATTTTTTTTTTCAACTAACAGACAATATAAAAAAATAATTTAACTAATTGTCATAAAAGCTGCATTTAATAATTTATATATTAGTTGTTTATTCTTTTTATCTTGCTTCTCTATTATATTTATTATTTCTTCGTCTAAATTTTCAGGTAAATTAACAGTAGAAAACTTAAAAAACTCAATCAATTCAACGTCAAATACATGTGCAATTTTCTCTAACACATGCAATGATGGATAAAATCTTCCAGATTCAATACCTGATAATGATGATGTTTCAATATCAATCATCTCTGACAATTGCTCCTGAGTAAGACCCTTTGATTTTCGGATTTCTTTTATTCTTTTGCCTAATAATTTTTTATTTTCCATAGATATATATAATACTAAGATTTTTTCATAAAAATAAGTAATAATATCACGTTTTTATTTTTTAAGTGAGTAATAAACACTTTATACCCCTTGACAATCACTCAAAAATGTTTTAAAATAAGTGTATAACTATTAGTTTTACAAAAAACTATGATTTATGCATACACAAGGATGGCTATTACATAGAGTAATTTAATAAGAGAGTAAATCTTGAAAAAAAGAAAGGTGAAAAGATTATGACAAAACGCTTTGGTTTCACACTTGCAGAAGTGTTAATTACATTAGGTATTATCGGGGTAGTTGCTGCAATGACTATGCCTACATTGATGAATTCAACTCAAGGTGCTCAGTATAAAGCAGCTTACAAAAAAGCTCTATCAGCTTTATCTCAAGCTGTTACTTTGAACGTTGCTCTTGATGAATGGAGTTTCGCTGATGCTGATAACGTAACTTACAAATTAGAAGATATGTTTAACAGCCGTATGAACGTTGTTAGACAAGAAACTGGTGTTACTAACATTAAAGATTCAAAAGGAAACCCATACCAAGTTGCTATTAGTGATGCAGGAGCTTTACAAGGTGTAACTGGTAAAACTGTAGATATTGGTGGAACTAATACAACATTATTCTTCAACGATGGTATTATGTTCACATATAATCCAGATCTGGCAACTAACTGTACAAATGCAGATGGCGCAACTCCTAAAATTTGTAAAGGTTTCATCGACGTAAACGGTGTTAAAGCTCCTAACAGAATTGTTCAATGCGACAACAAAACAGATGCATCAGCTACAAAATGCGAAATCAAGAACCCAACTGACGTTTATCCAGTTATGTTCTACGATCAAACTGTTCTTCCAAACTCAGTTCCTGCTAGAGCAGTATTGTACAGCAAATAATAATTTTAAATTGTCACTTTCAAGAGCCTTAATAAAAGGTGGCAATAAAAAAAGTTCGAATCTTTTTGTCGGCGGAGTTTCACCCCGCCGTTTTTTTATATTCTTTGTATATATTTAAAATCTAATACATATGTATGATTTTTTAGTTTCTAATCCTTTAGAATTAGTTAAATTTAATTAATAATTTTTGTAAAGCTATTGACAATTATAGAAAAATACTTTAAAATGAAGTTACAAAAAAGATTTTTCAAAAGAGTTTTTATGCATATCCACAAGTTTTGGAGAAGATTCGATATAATAATTAAAGGATAGAGAGATAAAAGCGTAAAATATTTTTGAGGAATCAGAAAGTTTTACTAAAAAGAAAGGTGAAAAGATTATGACAAAAAGATTCGGCTTTACACTTGCAGAAGTGTTAATCACATTAGGTATCATCGGTGTTGTAGCTGCAATGACTATGCCTACATTGATGAACTCAACTCAAGGTGCTCAATACAAAGCAGCTTACAAAAAAGCATTATCAGCTTTATCTCAAGCTGTTACTTTAAACGTTGCTCTTGATGAATGGAGCTTCGCTGATGCTGATAACAACATCTACAAATTAGAAGATATGTTCAACAGCCGTATGAACGTTGTTAGACAAGAAACTGGTAATACAAATATTAAAGACTCAAAAGATAACACATACCAAGTTGCTGTTAGTGCTGCTGGTAAATTACAAGGTGTAACTGCTGGTACTCCTATTGACATTGCTGCAACTAATACTACATTATTCTTCAACGATGGTATTATGTTTACATATGATCCAGCTGCATCAACTAACTGTACAAATGCAGATGGTGCAACTCCTAAAATTTGTAAAGGTTTCATCGATGTAAACGGTGTTAAAGCTCCTAACAGAATTGTTCAATGTGATAACTCTGATGCTACTGCTACAAAATGCGAAATCAAAAACCCAACTGACGTTTATCCAGTTATGTTCTACGATCAAACTGTTCTTCCAAACTCAGTTCCTGCTAGAGCAGTATTGTACAGCAAATAATCTTAATTTAAGATATAAAAAAGAACCTGTAAGATTACAGGTTCTTTTTTTATGGAAAAAATATAATTTTAATTTACTTCAAAAAACTTATTTAACAAAATAGGAATGAATTTTGCATTCAATGCACTGAAATCAAATACAAACTCATTTACTCCAGACCTATATAAATCTTCGACTTTATCGAATTGTTCTAAAATCTTATCCTCAAACATATGCATTCTACAAAAACCATCACAAGTAAATGGATATATCTTATCTAATGACGGATCATGTAATGCATAACCTCCTCTATGGCAAGGAGCTTTACAAGAAAGACGAGAAATTATCGCACTATCATTATTTAATGGGCACAAGCCTAGACTTGGGACTCTAATATTTCCTGCAATTGTGTATTTTTTATTTGGAATGTCATTTTTTATCTTTTTTATAGTTTTAATAGTACTTTCAATATCTGAAAAAGATGTAAAATCCACTGTATCAATAGGTGACAGATTATTCAAACACTTAATTGAAAGACTATTCAACAAATTAATACCCTGTCCTATTTCTATTGGAATATGATTTATTTCCGAATCATTTATTGCTGTCCAAAAATAGCCAATATTATTTATTATCAAGCTGTCTGGAGCTGGATTAGTTAATAAAATCTGTTTTACATACTCATATACTCTGTCAAAATCCCTTTCTATAAGAATTCTTGGAGTAGACAATTGAAACTTTATACCATACTTTGTACAGAATTTTTTAACTTTCATTATAATATCGCTAAAACTACTCGTCGCTAAATCACAAGTTGCAAGGATTTCACCATACTCAATTGAATAAATAGGATTAGTACCTATTTTTTTTATATATTTTTCAAGCTCTTTCAAGTGAGCTAATTCAGACAATCTTAAATTAATTTTATATATATCTTTTTTAGAATAATCGAAAACTTGTCTTACTTTTGGCTTTGCTACTTTCCATTCAAAATTTCTAATATTTTTGCTAAATTTAAAATCTTGTCCTTCAGCACTTACCACAACACCTAAAAAGTGATTTGTGCTATAAATACTTTTTCTTACATGTTTGAAAGGTAATTTTTGATGTTTAAATAACTTTGGTTTATCTAAAATCTTTTGAATAAGCTCTATAGCCTCTAAAATTTCATCTGAACTATTAAACTTTCCTTTTATTACTACACTATCTATCGCCTTTAATTTTTTTATATCTTCAGCACAATAAGGAAGATTATCACTATCTATAGCCAATGGTAATTTTGTATATTGCTTAATTTTAGCAATATTTTTCATATAAATTTCTTCTGTAATAATTATCTCATCAACCTTATGGAAATTATTTATAAAATCAATTCCTGCAAGATTATGAATATCAAAATAAGAATCAACAATTACTTTAAATGGTAAATTAAAAACCTTTATAGCCTCTAAGATTGCAAAACTATTAATAAAGATTCCGTCAATACCTGCAGTTTTCAAAAATCTCAGCATTTTTTTTATTTCAGGAAGATTTTCTTCTGTAATATCATGTTTGAAATTTATATAAATAGCACAATCATTGCGCTTTGCTGCTTCTACAAACTCATTTACATATTCAAAATTATTATTTAAAAACTTCTTATAATAAACGTAATAATCCCTGCAAGAAGTCTCTTTTGCAAAAACATCAATATCATCAGGCTTTTTTACAGGCGATACAATTTTTATACTTCCCATAGATTAATTATAGCATACATTTATATTTCAAAATAAATAGCTAAAAAAAAGATTTATTATGTAAACAAATCTTAACAAACATTGAAAAAATAAGCAATTTTTTGGGAAAGAAATACTTAGTATATACATAAGGAATATTTAGGATAGTCTAACACACTTTCTCATCAAACACATCAATAGGATTACAATTAAATTTAGGGAGGACACCAATGGCAATAGGTGCTGAGGATTACATCGACCAACTTTTGGTCAAAAAATACGCTGAAGAAAAAGTTGATAACCACGATAATATGGAATCAATGGTTGACCCAGAAAAAATGATGGGTGCAATGAATGATTATGCAAGCATGTATCGAAATATGATGAACCTTAAACAAAGGTTAAATATTGCATGTTATGCTATCAACGCAAGAACAGCCAGATACAATAAAACAACTCAATATCAATAAAGTTTTATGTTCAAACTTTTTCGGTTATAATATACAGAAGAAAACGATGTAATTATCAACTGAGAAAGTGAGAACAAAATGGTGGGAAAAATAATCCTTGCTTCTTCTTCTCCCAGAAGAGCAAATATTCTGAAAAAACTTAATATTGGATTTGAAATCATTCCGTCTCCGTATGTTGAAGATCATACAAGGACGGATTTTTCTTATGATTTTATAGAAAATTTAGCATACAACAAAGCAAAAGAAGTAATTCCTTTAGTAAAAGAACCTAGCACAATAATCGGAGCTGATACTGTTGTTGTTCTTGATAATAAAATATTAGGAAAACCTGACGGATATGATGGAGCTTTCAAAATGTTAAAAAGTCTTTCAGGTAAAACCCATATAGTTGTCACAAGCATAGTTGTAATGAATTCTGAAACAGGAGAATTTAAAAAGAATTCAACAACAAGTGAAGTTACATTTGAAAAGTTAACAGATGAACAAATAAAATTTTACATTGATAACTTTAAGCCTTTTGACAAAGCAGGTTCATATGGCATACAAGAAATGCCTGCTGGATATATTAAATCCTACACAGGCGATCTTGAAAATATTATTGGGATTAGTTCTAAGTCATTAGCTGAACTGTTATCTATAAAAGTTTAATTATAAATTTGCTCCACAGCATTTTTTAAACTTTTTGCCACTTCCGCAAGGGCAAGGATCATTTCTACCAACTTTGCTTAAATCAATTCCATCTAATTCAGGCTTTTCAATATCTTCTTCAATAATACCTAAAGTTTTTGAAAAAGCTTTTGATTTGTATAATACAGTAGTTGATGAGAAGATTTTATTTTCCAAATATCTGGATTTATAATGTTCTAAAAGTTCTTCAAATGAATAATTTGTTCCTAAAAGTTTATTTACAACATCAATAAAGTTTGAATGTCTTTCTGCTACTCGTTTTATTATATTTGCAGAGAATTTATCATTGTTTAAGAAAAATTCAACACACTCTTTTGCATTTTCAACATTATCTGAATTTTCAATAACTTTATCAAATGTAGCTAAAAATGGTACTGCATATAATCCTAATTCTTTATCAAATACAATGCCTACATCATATATTTCTTTATGAGATGAAAAACCACCTAAGGAATTTTCTAAGAAATTATCGTATGAATTATTAAATTCTGATACATTGAAAAATTTATAACTGTCTAATGATTGAATTTTATCTTGGAAATCAATCTTTTCTCCGCCTTCAGCAAAATCGTTAAATGCACCAATCAAATCGTCTGCAAATTTATTTGTAGTAACGATTTCATCTTTTCCAAAAAATTCAATAAATTTATCATAAATTTCTTTAATATTTTCTTCAATCTCTTTTTGTTTTTCAGGATTATCTAAATATACTAATTCAGGATTTTGAATAATTTTTGCAACTGAATATCTCAAAGCATCATCTCTACGAGTAGATGGTAGAACACCTGAAATTTCTAAAAGATAATAAGCATTTTCAAACTTAAAAATTCTTGCAACTACATATTGTCCAGCTCCCATACCTCTAAAAGAAGTCATTTTAACAAGAGAGACAACACTATAGTTTTTTTCATTAATTATATTATTAAAATCAAATCCATTTTGTAACACTCTTTTAATTTCAAAAATTGACGAAATTGATTGCATCAAAGCTTTAACTATCTTTTTATTTGACGCTGGTAATTTTTTAGTATTTTCAAGATACAAAGATAAAATACTTTTATTATTTAAATTTCTTTCAAAAATATAATTAAAACAAGCAGACTGGAAATTCATACCATTCTGACCTATTGTTTTAATATATTCTTCAAAATCTGATTTTACAGTCTCATCATTTTGCACAAAATCTGCTAAATTTTTTATTACGTCGTTAATTTCTTTTAAATCTTCTAAAATAAGCATTAATTTCTCCCTCTCTATAAAAAGAGGATACATTAAAAATATCAAAAACTCAATACTATAACAGAGTAATATACTATGGTTGGTTAACTATTGTAGAATCAAGAGTATACTTGCATTCTGGGCACATCTTTTTAGAAATAGTAAAGTCTGCTTTTGCTCCAGCTTTATCACCTAAATATTCTCTTGCAATACCTCTGTTATTATAAACATAAGATGGTGAGAAAAATACTTTATTACCTTTTTCATACAAAGCAATAAGATAATTAAAAGTATTGTATGCAGACTTATAATCTTTATTTTTTAATTGATAAGCCGCTTTTTCACTCATTAAATAATATTTATAAGGTTTATCTTTTTCTAACGCAATTACATTATCAAATTCATTTAAAACTTGATCATATGGCAAATAAAATGTTTTTACACCAAGAATATCATATTTAAAATCCTCTGAAAAACTGTATTGATTTGCTTTTTCGTAATCTTCAACAGCTTCTTTATATTGTTTTAATTTAAATTTAGCGTAAGCTCTTTGAGCATAAACATCAGGAGCTACAGGCATAAGTGTTAAATATTTATTTGATAGTTTCAATGCAGAATTATAATTCTTTGCGCTATTGAATGAATTAATAATCAAAGGTGTTACAAGATAAGCAAAGAATACTAAAATTATTAAAGCTAAAAAGAAAATACTTTTTTTTGTAGTTTTTAAATAAGCATTAAATACATCATCTTCAATATACTTAACTTTTGGTTGAAACTTCATTTTCTGAAAAGCTCCGACCTTCTTAGTAAGATAATTTTCATAAGATGCATTCACTGCAATATAAGTTAAATAAAGTGCTACCAACGGTACTATAGAAAGCATCATTACTACTGCAAAAAACGGAAGTTTCATGAATTCTAAATAATATGGAAATATTACTAAATAAACATACAAAATTATTTCAACAGCAACAGCTAAATTCAATAAAGCAGTATATTTTCGATACGACTTATTTACATCTTTTAATTTATCATCTGACAAAATTTCAGTATATCTGTAACCGTCACTTCTCATAATCCCTGCAAGCACTGTATTATTATTAACTTTATAATATGTACAGTACTGAGATTTTAAAAATAATAATTTTCTATATTCATTAATATCCATATACTTATAATAACATTTTTTATACACAATTGCAATCCAATTTACAAAAAATTTTAAAGTGTTATACTTTAGTCGTTGCAAATTGAAAAATATTGGACGTAGCACTCTGCTGAGCAAACGATTGAATATCGTTTGTGAGAGAGAATTGGTAGCGTAGCTACCAAGCATAAAATCCGTCCTAAATCATAATAATATCGGGACGTGGCGCAGCTTGGTAGCGTGCTACCTTGGGGTGGTAGAGGTCGCAGGTTCAAATCCTGTCGTTCCGATTTTTATTATTATTAATTGCTATAAAATAAATACAGAATAAACACTCAAAGTAATATCGGGATGTAGCGCAGTCTGGTAGCGCACCGTGTTCGGGTCGCGGGGGTCGCAAGTTCGAATCTTGTCATCCCGATTTTATTATTTTAAGTTACTAAAATATTTTGAATCCGTTAATGCTTTTACCGTACAACCATATCCATTTGCACCACTATTTGATGATTTTGAGCAATAATTTTTCTCTGGATATAAACTTGTTTCTCCACCCATAGGAACTAACCTACCGTCCTTTTCAAGTGTAAATACAAAGAAATCATAACCGTACTTGTTAGGCTTATTACGCCAACCGTTAACATCAAGAGCAACCAAGATTATTCCGTATGTTAAAGAACCTACACTATCTTTATCAAAATAGATAGTACTACCATCATTAATTTGAATAATTCCATCATTAAATCTTGTAGAACCTGACTTACCGGTAAAATTTTTGTAATATCCTGCAAGAAAATCAGTTCTTGCAGAATCACTGTTATTAGGATAATCAGGCAACACAGGCCATATAGTTGAAACATCTTTATAACGCTTACTGAGATTATTAACAATATTAGACAAATCAGCTACATCAAAATCCGCAATACCACCATAATCTTCATTTATTACAGTTAAAAATGCCTGTGATATTATTGAATAAGATTTTTTAAATTGAGCTTCTAAAACTTTATTTTGTTTTTTCTGTATTAAAGAAGGAAGAGTCAATGCTGCAACTACACCTATAATTCCTAATGTTATCAAAACTTCAGCTAACGTAAATGCACTTTTTTTTAAATTTCCAGTAAAACTCTTATAGCCAACCATATTCTGCTCCTTAACTATTGAGATTTCTCAATGATTTTTATTCGATTATATCAGATAATTGAGAAAATGCAATACAAAAAACTTGGAAAATTTATAAAAAGCAAAAGAGAAAATCTAAAGATTTCTTTAAATGAATTTGCAAATGCCTCAGACGTAGATCCGGCAATAATTTGCCGTATTGAAAATTTAAAACAGGGCATAAAAATAGACTGCATTATAAAAATTGCTAAGGTTTTTAATCAAACTGCAGGAGAATTTTTATTAGAGTTTGAAAAATCTAAATACTATAACAAATAACAAAAATTTATTTCATAGCAAATATTTTACTTCAAGAGTTTTACAAAAATATGCAAACAATACTCCCATTAAATATTTATCAAAATATAAATAAAAAAATAACTTTTGGAAATAAAAACTCATACGAATCCAATACATTAAAATCAACATTAAACAATATCAAAAATAAGAATTCAGATATAGATGTTTTTATTAAAGCAGTATCTAATAACGAAAAGCTATCAAATATAAAAATTAAAAATTTTTTAGCACAAGGTTCCAGTGCTATAGTTTTTGAAACAGATGATAATAAAATTTTAAAATTAACCACAGGCAATCATTTCCCATTAAATCGCCCTACTGAAGATTTTGATGTTCCAATTTATGAAAAAGGGAAAATCGGCAAAATACATTATTATCTAGAAGAAAAATTATATCAACATGGACTGTCAGAACCTTTTGTTCAAGAAATAAAAGAAAGAATAAAAAATAAAGGTTATAAATCTTTTGATATATATGACGGAGATATTAATCAAATAGGCCTTTCTAAAGACGGGAAATTATATCTTCTTGACCCTGAATGTGCAAAATACAAAACAATATTTCATGCAATTTTTGATAAGATTAAAAATTTTATTTTAAAGAAAGCATAAACAACTTTTTTAGTACATCAATCCTATGATTTTTTGTCTAAAATGTTTGAAATTTTGAATAAAAAGTTGTATAATTTTCAGGTAACGTTATTTGAAAGAGGTTTTATATGAAATTACACATGCAGATCCTCATTGCATTGGGTCTTGGAATTAAAAGAAACTGGCACATTTTCTTTGGGATTATTCTAGGTATTATCGTTGGTATATTTTTACACAGCCACGAATATCCGCTTGTGTCTACTGTATTAACATTTATTGGACAAGTATTTATAAGATTAATCCAAATGGTAGTAATACCACTTGTTGTGTCAGCTATTATTATAGGAATTACAAGTGTAGGAGATAATAAACAATTAGGAAAATTTGGGACTAAAATGATTGTTTATTATGGCATAATTACATCTATTGCTGTTGCAATAGGTGCTGCTCTTGCTTTGATATTCAAACCGGGTATCGGTGCAGCTCATTATATTGCAGAAAATGCCGCAAGTGAAGTGCAAGCATCTGTTGCTACAGCTATGGCTCAACAACAGGGAAATATTTTAAATATATTTTTAGGATTTATTCCTAATAATCCAATTCATTCTTTTGCAGCGGGAGATATGGTCCCAATAATTGTATTTGTTTTAATCTTTGCAGTAGCTCTAGCAAAGGTTGGCGATGTCAACAGACCTATTGTATCATTCTTTGAATCAGTATTTGCTGCGACAATGAAAATTACCGATTGGATTATGTACTTTGCAGCTCCTGGTGTATTTGCATTAACAGCAAGCGCTGTATCAAGTTTCGGTATTGATATTTTCACAAGTATTTCTAAATACTTACTTGTTCTATTTATCGGATTTATGTTGCAACTTTGCGTTGTATACCCACTATTCCTAAGATTCTTCTCAAAAGTAAATATCGTTATGCTATATTCAGCAATTGCAGAAGCTATGATGGTAGCATTTGGAACAGCAAGTTCTTCTGCTACATTACCTTTGACAATTGCTTGTTGCGAAAAACGAGGAATTTCTCATAAAATTGCAAGTTTTGTATTACCACTTGGCGCTACATTAAATATGGACGGTACAGCATTGTTACAAACAGTTGCAGTTATATTCTTAGCTCAAGCTTACGGTGTTGCACTAACTCCATTTTTAATCATTGAAATTGCAGTATTAGCAATTATCGCATCTTCTACTTGCGCAGGAATCCCTGGAGCTGGCTTAATTACAATTGCATTAATCTTAAATGGAATGGGATTAAGTCCAGAACAATTAGTTGCAGGATTTGCATTCCTATTCACTATTGAAAGAATTACAGATATGATGAGAACTCTTGTAAATGTAACTTCTGATGCTGTAGTGGTAGCAGCTATCGCTGATAACGAAAATGAAATCAATTATGATTTATTAAACAATCCTGCAGCTTATGAAGATATCGCATAAGAGATACAAATAAATATTTAAATTTCTCAGATTTACAAACCCTAACTTTTTTGTTAGGGTTTTGTTATGAATAAAACAGATGAAATAGCTTCAATTCATTTAGGGAAAAAAGTTTCAGGCAGCGAAAAATATGATCCAAGTTTAATAGTTGCAATACCTAGGATTGAAAACCGCAAACAATACAAAATTGAAAATAATAATTTACCATTTAAAGGCTTTGACATATGGCACGCATATGAATTTTCATCTATGACAAAAAATGGAATCCCTGTCACTAGATTAATGAAAATGAAATATAATTGTGACAGTGAATTTCTTGTAGAATCAAAATCTTTAAAATTATACTTAAACTCTTTTAATATGACTAGATTTGGAAATTCTGTCAGTGAATGTCTTGAAATTTGCAAAAACACAATTGAAAAAGATTTAAGTAAAAAATTAAAAACAGACGTAAAAATTAATTTCTTTGAAAATAATACAGAAAGAGAAAATATATTCAACAACTTTGAAAATATAATGAACTTTGTAGATGAAAGTTCTTTAAAAATAGATAAGTTTAAAGAAGCACCAGAAGAATTAAAAACAGAAAAGAATAATGAAATAAAAACTCATTATCTTTTGTTTGATAGTCTTCGTTCAAACTGCAGAGTAACACACCAGCCTGATTTTGGAGATTTATTCATATACTATAAATCTAGGACTCATATTTTGGAAGATAGTATAGTGCAATATCTCACATCATTCCGTTCAGAATACCATTTCCACGAGGAATGCTGCGAAATGATTTATAAAAGATTAATTGATTTACTTGATAAGAATGATGAATTATTTGTCTGCGCACTATACACACGCAGAGGTGGGATTGACATATCTCCTGTCAGATCAAATTGTGACACAATTACTGATGGACTAAAACTTATTGATTTAAAAAAATTTGCAAGAGGTTGCATAAAACAATAATGAATAATAAAAAATTCGGAAATGCTGGAGAAGATCTTGCATGCCGGTATTTAGAAAGAAACGGATATACGATTTTAGAACGAAACAAACATTATTCAAAGTTTTGTGAAATAGATATTATTGCAAAACACAAAAACACAACTGTATTCGTAGAAGTAAAAACCAGAAAAACTAATAATTTCGGCAGCCCACTTGAAGCAATTACAAAAACAAAATATGAAAACATAAAAAAAGGAGTACAATTTTATCTTTCTGAGCATAAGATTAAAGATTACAGAATAGATGTAATAGGTATTACAACAAATCCAGAAATCAAAATAGAACATTTAAAAAATATATCTATATAACTTTTCCAGCCTCTATTTTATAGATTTTAACATCTTTCAAAAATTCGTCTTCAAAAAGGATTGTATCAACTGATGTAATAATCGTCTGCGTATTTTCATTAATTGATTTCAAAAGATAATTTTGCCTGATATCATCGAGCTCTGCTAACACATCATCGAGTAACAACACAGGCTCATCTCCTGTCTTTGAGGTTATTATATCTAGTTCCGATAGTTTTAAAGCTAAAACAATTGTTCTTTGTTGTCCTTGAGATGCAAATTTTGTCGCTTCTGAATCATTTATATAAAAAATAATATCATCTCTGTGTGGACCAACACACGATTGTCCTCGCCTCATTTCTTCAATTCTTCTTTCATCAAGGGAATTTTTAAAAGCACTGGCAATATCCTCTAACTCAAATTCCCCATTCAAAAAAGAACAATCATATTCAATTTTTAAATTTTCCGTTTCGCTAATTATCCTATGCTTTTCTTTTGCAATTTTCTCTATTTCTTTCAAAAATTTTTTACGCAAATAAATAATATTACTACCGGTAATTACAAGCTGTTCATTATAAACATCTAACAAGGTATCATTTGTATTACCTGTTTTTAAATAATCCTTTAACAAATTATTTTTTTGAATACGAATTTTATCATACTTTGAAAGTCTTTCATCATAAGCAGGATAAATTTGTGAAATAGCTCTATCTAACCAATCTCTTCTATCAGACGGATTACCTCTCAATAACAAAAGATCAGCAGTTGAAAACAAAACTGTTTTTAAAACTGATTTAAAATTTTTAGGAGTAGTTTTTACTTTATTCAAAGCAATCTCTCGTTTTTTTTCTGTTGAATAAGAAAAATCTAACTCCACATCAGTATCAGCTTTTATCATATTACAATTAATTTCAGCCTTTTCTGCTCCAAAATTAATTAGTTCAAGATTATTAGAAGTTCTTGGAGATTTCAAAGTTGATAAAAAATAAATACTCTCTAAGATATTTGTCTTTCCTTGAGCATTTTTCCCAATAATTAAAATCTTATTACCACCCAAATCAAGGCATAAATCCTTGCAATTTCTGTAGTTTGTAAGTTTTAAATCCCTCAATCTCATAAAAAAAT
>CAUDIU010000033.1 GCA_958449715.1 uncultured Clostridium sp.
GGAAAGCTAATTATGATATGAAACTTATTCAGGCAATAGTAAAAAGCTTTTGGTACAACAAACTTGGAGCTGAAAGACGTTTGCCGCCAGAAGCCAGAAACGGCAATAATAAAAGATTACGCAAACTAAGATTTCTGCCACCAGAAATTATAGAAAGCATAATGAATGGAACCCAAGATCCGGAGTTGAATGTGAAAAAGCTTATTGCAATGGCGGATAAATATGTTAATTAATTATACATCATTTGTTTTTGTTATTATTTATTCTTAGATATGGTATTTTAGAAGTTGTAGGAATATTTTTGTGAATTACAAAAAATATTGTGATGCTTTATATAAAGGGAATTCTATTCTAAGAAATTTACAGTAGCAAATATTTATTTTTGTAAGTATGGACTAAGCTTTGATTTTTTTATTAATATCCTATTTATCTAAATATTATTTTAAATTTGAACATTTATTTTAAATAATAAAATATCTTTAATATTTAGTAATTAAAACAAAATTCTTTTTCTATAAAATTTTCTAATTCATTCTGTGTTTTGAATTTATCAAAATATTTATAATTAAGATCTATTTTATTAATTTGTATATTAAGTAAATTTTGCTTAGTAATTAACTCAATTCCTTCCATTGAGGCTTCATTATGAGTACTATTATCAAAATTACTATTTGTAAAACATGTTAAAGTAAGCTTTCTATTGATTTTTTTATTTTCGAAAAAGATATTTTTTGCTGTTAATATATTATTAATTGCAGTATTATCTTGTAACCAATTATTTTGAGTATGTTTGCACTGAATTATTTTTATTTCATGTTTATTAAATGCAATTAAATCCATACCTATACAACAATTCTGGCAAAGGATAGTTTTGTACCCTAGTTGGTCATAATAACATGCTGCATATGCTTCAAAATCTGAAGGTGATAAATTTTTTAAGTTAGTAATATTAACAAAATTTATTTCTGAGATACCATCAATATTATTATTTTTATATTTATTAAGTAGTAATTCTGAGATATCTTGTTCATTAGGTTTTAAAAAGTTTGTAGATACTTCTATTTTATTAGATAATAATTCATGTAAGTTCTGGTCAAATGTTTTTTCTCCTGAAGAATCTTCTATTTCATCAATTAAATAATGAACAAATACTTCTTTTTCTTGTCCTATTCTATAAACACGATCAGTTGCTTGATTTTCTTTCGCTGGATTCCACCATCTACCATAATGAATTACATGATTTGCTCCTGTAATATTTAATCCAACTCCAGCAGCTAATGGGGATAATATAATGATATTAAACTTATTTTGCCCAAATTGAAACTTATCTATTCGACTTTGTCTTGATAGAGTCCCATTTGCTGTCCCATTTATTATATCTATATTAGGAATATTAAATTCATCTTCCAAAATACTTTTTAAATATGTTTGCATTTCATGTAAAAAACAAAATATTACAACCTTTTCATTCTTGTCTTTGATTTGATATAATAATTTGATAAGTTTCTGTAACTTTGGACTTTCTTGAATTAAAATATCTTTTTTGTACACTTTTTGAGGATTTAGTAACCTAGGATGTTGAGAGTATTTATTCATATCCTGTAATACTTTTATTGCTTTTTTATAACTAAATTCTTGTTTTAATTTTCTATATTGAATTATTTGCTCATTATTTAATAAAGTTTTTAATATATTAATATGTTTTTGAGGAATACAGTTCTTTAAAGTTAATTCTTTGGTTCTTCTTAAAATATAAGCGTATGGCTTGCTGTGATAAAATTTATTCTGTAATTTAATGTAATCAGCTTCATTCATATTTTTTTCATTGAAATTTTTAACAAAATCTTTTTTTGAACCAAGTAAATCCGGTTGTAAAAAATTAAATATATTCCATAAATCAATTAAACAGTTTTCAACAGGGGTTCCAGTTGCCGCAATTTTAAAATCGGCTTTTAAACTTTTTGTAATTCTTGATTTATATGATTTTTCTTCTTTAATTTCTTGTGCTTCATCCAATACAACAAGAGCCCAATCTATTTTACATAGGGAAAATTCATAGTTTACCAATGTATCATAATTAGTGATTATAATATCATTTTTTTCTAATTCTTCAACATCCAAATAAGATTTTGGATTACTATCTTTATCTGTTATCTGATAATATTCTTTTCCTTGAAATTCTTTATTTGGGTCTTTTAAATATCTTTTTAAGGTTTTTCCATGTAAAATAAGTGGATCTTTTAGAGTGTTATTAAAAAATTTATAGTATTCTTTTGCCCAGTTTTCTAACAAAATGACAGGCGCTACTATTAATATAGGTTTATTATTTTTTTGATTATTTAAAATAATTGTTTTTAACCAAAATATAAATGTTAATATTTGAATCGTTTTCCCTAAACCCATATCATCAGCCAAAAGGACTCCTGTTCTGCCCAAATCTTTTAATCGATAAGAATTTTCAAGCCAAGCAATACCTTCTAATTGATGTTTTTTTAATTCTAATTTTCTAATTTCTTTATTATCAGTTAAAAATTCTTTTTTTAAGTTTGAAGGAAGTTCTATATTGAATTTATAACAATAAGACTTGTATAAATCTTCACTTACCGTAATAATATTTTCATTTCCTTCCCCAATAATAAGATGAATTTCAAATGCTTTTATTAGTTTGGGTATATTAAATGAATTAACTGGTATGTTTTGATTATTTATAGTTAATAGTGTTTTATTTTCTTTAAGTTGTTCTTTTATACTATCTATACAAATATCCTTTGGTGAAATTTCAATTAGTTCATCATCACTATTTTGTAAAATAATTTTATTACCACTTTCTTCAGTTGAAGTATCTTGATTTGTTTTTAAATAAAAGTTTTTAAGAGTATCTAAATTACTTACAGATAAAGGAACATCTGTATTATTATAACTAAATATAACTTCTTTTGTTTTTACAGCATTTTTAAGTAATGATTTAAATTCTTTGGCTTCGTCTTTATTATTTATTTTTATAATAATATCTTCACCATTAAGATTAACTAAATTTAGTGATACTGGATATCCCCAATTAATATCACTCGTTTTATATTCAGAAATCACTTTATCATAAAGCCCAAATGCAATAACTCTTTCTGAGTAATTATTTAAATTAACAACATCTGGATATTTTAATATTGATAATGGGTTTTGTATAATTATATTTTTATCTTTATTTCGTCTTATTTTTTTAGGTAAATTTTTTATGATTTTTAAATTTTCTTTGATTTCTGGAGTTAATATTATTCTTGTTTTTGTGTTGTTATATTTGATAGTGTAAAAGTCATCAACATCCAATAATGTGTTAAACTTATTTATAAAAAGTTTTTGTTCTTGTTCTGTTAAACCACATAAAGAAGTTATTATTTCTAGATTTTTTTGTTCATCTTGTCTATAATCTAAATTCATTATAGCAGGTATTATAATTTTTTCATGCGCCAAAAAACTTGAAAAAACTATATTTGTAAATTCGCTTAAATTTTTTATTTTATAGATATCTTGCCAATTATTGTATTCTAAATTAGTAATATTTTTCTCTAAATTTATGTGTTTAATAGTTTCAAATAATTCATATAAATATTTGTCTAACAAGTAAAATTCATTATCCCGTATTGCAAAGCATCCTAAAATTTGGATATTATTATTGTCCTCACCTAATATTTGATATTCAATGTTGAAATTGTTTTTTCCAATAAGCCCTCTATCTTTTAATTTAATTATTAAATTGATTTTATTTTTTAATGCTAAATTAATTTTATCTTCTTCTGCAAAGTTAATTAATTGAGAACTTTTAATTAATAATTCTCCATTTTCAATTTTTGCATTTCCAATATCAATTAAAGTTTGTATTGTAGTTAAAAAAGAATAAACTTGAGGATTAACTATATATTTTTTTATATCACTTAATAAATCATTTAAATTTTTATCTGGAATTATTGATATAATTTTATTAAATTTTTCATTTATATCTATTTCAAAATGATTTTTAATTAATACAAATTTCATTTAATTTCTCCCTGGATAAATTGCTAATTTGCCTAAATAGGATTTGACTAAATTTTGCCAATTTTTTCGATGTATTATTTTTACAGCTTTTTCATTATCTAAATTTGAATCATTTGGAGATGTGATAATTTTTGCTTTTGTTATCTTAAAATTATTTACACTATTATATTTTAATTTATTCATATTCAAATTAATTTTATTTGGGTTTTGGTCAATATAATTTTTATCGTATAAATATAAGGCATTGTTTTCTTCTGAAAATTCCACAATATAGGCATTTCTAAATGCTAGTACAAAACAAGAAGTATTATCACTAGACGAACTAAATTTCGCAAATATTCTTCCATCTTTTTCTGCGTCCTTTGCATATTGTAAGGTAGATGTAGATTTAGATAAAATTACCTTTGAATATAGTAGATCTTCACTATTAATATATTGCCTCCAAAAATTTTGTCTAGCCTGGGTATCAACATTCTCAATAAACATTAATTTAAAGAAAAACTCAAGATCATCTTTCGCAAGCCAAGATATAAAAATCTTTAATGATTTTTTATTGACACCAGCCCAATTAAATTCTTTTAATCTAGGATCTCCATAATTTTCATTATTTAAAAGTTCAAATTTTAGTTTATTTTTAATATTTAAATTTATTTCATTTTCTTCAGAATATAACTCTATAATTTTAGATACAATTTCGTCCATTTGTTCTTTAGGAATAGGAAGTTTCAAAACTTCTAATATTAAAATATTAAAATAAAAATCATTTTTTATATTTTCATAACATATAATTCCAATATTTTTAATTATTTCATTATACAAATCTGTATCATAATAAATTATTCGGAATCTTTCACTCATAATATTTTTAATGAGTAAATTAGTATTTCCCTTGATATATAAACAATTATCAGCAATTTCATAGGGTAAATTCTCATCAAATAAAGAGCATAATTCAACTATATTTTGTAACCCTTTTGGAAACTTTTTCTCTTGTTTTTGATATTTTTCACAAAGCGTTTTATAAAAAATTAAAAATACCTGATCATCTTTTAACAAAAAATAATGTTTGAAATACATAATTGTTATTCTGGACAATGTTAAAGATCTAATTCTATCTATTTCTAATAAATAGCGAAAAAAATAGTTTCTAATATCTGCTAGAGTTTCTGCAATATATAATTTGTCATATAGCGTTAAATAACGAATATCTTTTAATGTTAAATTCGGGGAAGTACCTATTAATTCCATATGATTTTTTAAATTTTCAATAAGTTTTTGACAAAATTCTTCTATATCAATTGGCTTTTTTAATACACCTATTTCATCATAAGTTTTAGCTTTTTTAATTCTTTCGATAGTTTTATCAGAATATTCAAAATCTGAAAGATGGCTCAAGTAGTATTCAATGGGAGAAGACAATATATATTTTGTTTTTTCCCCTATTGCAAATTTTATATTTTTTATTTTTTCCAGTGCTTTATTTATATTATCAATCATTTTTATTCATTTTTTTTAATTTGATTTCATCATTTGATTTGATTTTAATTTTTATTTCAACTCTTCTTGATTTTGCTTTATCTACATTGTTAAGATTTTTATCACAATCATTTGTGTTCTTTTTGCATTTTAAATATTTAGGAATATCACCTTTTCCATTTATTGATGTTTTATCAATAAAAAATTCTTTTAGAGCTTTTTGATTATTTAAACTATGTAATCTTGTATAATTAAAAACTGCAAGAGCTCTGTCTTGACTTAATTCAACATTAGTATAATTTATATTTTTTCCTATATATTGATCGTTATCAGTATAGCCCTCAATTTTAATTGTATCAATATTATTTTCATATTTTTCATTGTTTAAAATATTTAATATTTGAGGCATCAATTTATCAAGAAATGCTTTATCATTATTATTAAGATTATATGATCCTCTTTCAAATTTTAATGTATTTTCACTCTCTCCTAATATTATTCTTATAGATAGAGGATCTTCTGGTACATCTTCAATATCTAAATCTTTGTCAAAATTTTCTTTTAAAATATTACTTAATTCTTCTTTTAGGACATTTTTTTTTGTATTTAATTCATCAGTTTGATTATTTAATTTAAGCATTGTTGAAGCCAATAACAACATAAATATTAATACTAGTGATATCATTAAATCTGTCATTGATGTAAGAAAATCGTTTTTATTTGTCATGTTTATTTCCCTATTCTATCTAAGTTGTCACTTAGTTCTTCAACAAGTTCAGTTTGTGTTTCAATTGCAGATTTGAGAGTTCCTAAAGCAGAAGAGGCACCTTTTGCAAATTCACTAAACATATTTTTTTGAAAGTCAACCGATTTATCAGCAAAATCATTCATATTTTGAGCAAGATTTGCACTTAAGCCTTCAATAGTATTTTTCATTACCAACATTGAATTATAATTTTCTTTTAATAAGGTTATATTTGATTTAATTGTATTATTAATATCGGTATTTATCTGATTTGCAGTATATAAGCTATTAGTCAAATTATTTGCAGTATCTTTTGAAATACTTATTACATTAGATACTTGAGAACTTGCATTTGATAGTGAAACTGCAGAATTGTTGATTTTTTCTGATGCACCTGTAAGTTGACTAACAAAATTAGAATTCTTATTAATTATATTTTCTTGTAATACAAGTGCTTTTTGGATGTTTTCAGTTAATTCCTTATAATTACTTCTAATCCCAGTCTCATAACTGTGTAATTCTGTAGTGTATTTAGTCAAAACATTCAACATTTCTGACATTTGAGTATTTTGCATTGTTATACCTGTTTGAATACTAGTATTCACTTCAGATACTTTACTTATTGTTTCATTAATAGTATTTTTTACAGCTTCATTTTGTTGATGGTTAGAGCTTGTAATCTGATTTTGCATATTTACCATAAAAGATTCAAATGTATCTTTTAATGAAGATAAATATGTACTTGATTCTTGCAAACTTTTTTGTAAATTTCCAATAGTATCATCAGAATTTCCAACAATTGCTTCTGTAAAATTGTCTTGCATGTTTGAAAAAATATTTTTCAATTCATTAACTAAGTTTTCAACTAATGATGCTGATGATTCTTGTTTAATATTTTTTAAATCTGCAATAACTTCATTTAGTTTATTTAAAGAATTTGTTATTGAATTAGATAAATTTGATCTAAGTTCTTCTAAAGTCGAAATTAATTGATTTTGCATTATCTCTAGTTTACCAAAAGTTTCATTTTTTACTTCGTCTAGTTTATCTAATGATATACTAATCGCATCTATTAAATCAGGTTTAGCATTTGAAATACTTTCAGATATTGCATTTTTGATTGCATCTGAAAAATCCATGTCAGTGAGAAAACTCTTCAAAGATCCTGTTTGATCTTCTATTTCTTTATATATGTCATTTAATTTATTATCTGTCACAATTTGAATAGTATCTAATTTTTTAAGAAGATTATCAAATAATTCTAAATTACGTTTATTTAATTGTGTCTGTAAATAAATACGTTTGTCTATATTAGCAAGATAGTTTTCAATAGTTTGTTTGGGAAGAATTTTATTTAATTTATTTTGGATTTTGATCAATTTACTTTCTAATCCAGAAAACAATGTATTTTTTATTATTGTATAAATAATTGCAGTTATAATACCCGCAAGAGAACTGTAAAATTTTACAGACAACCCACTAATTAAATGTTCAATACTTGTTTGTATTTTCTCAGGATTTGCCTCAAAATTCATTAAAGCAAAAGTAATTGCAATAAAAGTTCCGGCAAGCCCAAGTCCTGTAAGAATACCTGGAACTGTTTCTAGTGCATTCATATCAGTCTGTTGATATATAATACTTTCTTTATTTATATATACCTCTACTTGGGCAGTGTTTTTAATGCTAACAATTTCTTTTGCTGAATTTTTTTCTATAAGTAATGTCTCACAAAATTCATTCCAAATATCGCATATATGTGGAATTTTATTTATTTTCTTTTTCAAATCATCATATTTATCAATTAAATCTTTTGTTGAATTTATATTATTCAATGCATTTTCAAAATCTATCATTTGAGATTTAACACTTGTATATGATTTTAATATTTTATAGTAATAAAAATAAAAAAATACTAAGATAATTGCAAATATAATTGATAAAATTATCCCATCAATATTTTCTGAAATTTGTATATTTTGACTTTTATTAAAAGCATGAAAAATAGCTAATAATGATAATGTAAATGTACTTATTGTTACAACACAAAATACTTTTACCGAATTAAATTGCTTTAGTTTCTCTAAAAAAGACATTATTGCTCCTTTATAATATGTGTATATTTACTCTAACATATATTTCTATGTGTTATCAAATTATTAAAAAATCTTATTTTATTTATTCAATATTATATTTTTGATTGAAATTTTTAATAAATAAATTTGAAATAAAATATATAATTAAACTTGGGATAGTTATGATTACGAAAATTATAAAATAGTTTAAATCATTGAATATAAAAATTGAATATAATAGTGCTAAAATAAGTAAATTTCGGTATGATATTCCATATTCAAATTCATCTTTATAGAATTTACATATTGCAAACAATTTATTTTGTTTTTGAACACAAGTTTGATAATTTTCTATTACGGTTTTATCATTTGGGTTGATTTGTAAAGAGCGTTTGAATAATTCGAGAGCTGTTTTATTACCTTTCTTAATTTTATTGTCATAGAAATAAACTCCAAAATTATTTAACGTAACAGAATCGTTTGGGTTAATACGTAATGCTTTTAGGAACTCTTGTTCGGCAAGTTTTATTTGATTTGTTTCAGAATAAATATCTCCTAATTCTTTATGAAAAGTATCAGAGTTTGGATAAATTGATAATGCATATTTTGCTAACTCTTCAGCTCGTTTATATTCTTTTAAGTATTTTAATGCTGAAACTCTGACAAATAATGCGGTATATTGTTTTGGATTGATAGCTAAAGTATCATCGGAAATATTAAGAGCTGATGTATATTCTTTTTTTAATAATAAAATGTTTGAATATAGAGCTAAATTATATTCATCTTCTGGAGAGTATTTAAGAGCAAGTTTGATATATTTCTCGGCCTCGTCGTATTGATCTAAATTGAAATAAGATTTTGAAATTATGTAATAAGCGAATTCATCATTTGGATTATGCATTAATATTTCTTCTGCTAATTTAATCGCAAGTTGATTTTTTTGTAAAGAAAGGGCAGCTTTTGCCCTTTCGTATATTACGTTAATGTCTTGCATAAAATTAATAATCCTTTTTCTTTAAGTAATCCAATACTTGATCATACAAACCACTTTGATTACTGTATTTTACATAATTTTCAGCAGTTT
This sequence comes from uncultured Clostridium sp., assembly GCA_958449715.1. Classification (GTDB taxonomy): domain Bacteria; phylum Cyanobacteriota; class Vampirovibrionia; order Gastranaerophilales; family Gastranaerophilaceae; genus Stercorousia. Next base: position 9,410 of record CAUDIU010000033.1, read on the forward strand.
GAAGCCATTCTGTTGTTGATGGATTTATTAAATTGATTGCTTCTATAATATCTTTTGTTCCTATAAGTTCTTTTTTGCCACTTTGCATTGCAATTCTTATCTTTTTATCAATTGCAAGATTACATACTGCTACGATATCGGCAGCTGAATATCTGTGAGAATATTTTGCAAGCTGTTTATAATCAATTTCTTCAATAGGCTTTCCGGTTAAGAAAAGTTTAAAGATTTGAGCTCGCTCATCTGCACTTGGCGGTGGAACAAAAATTGTTTTATCAAATCTTCCAGGCCTTTTAAGAGCAGTGTCAACGAACCAAGGTACATTTGTTGCTCCTAAAACCATAATTGATGAATTATCTGATGAAAGTCCATCTAGTTCATTTAAGAATTGATTAACAAGAGTTCTGGCATAAACATTGTCGCCAATTCGCATTCTATCATTCCCTAATGCGTCAATTTCATCTATAAAAATAACAGCCGGAGATTTTCTTCTTGCTAATTCAAATGTTTCATGTAGTTTCCTTTCGGAGATTCCAACATGCATATCTAGAATGTCAACAATTGATAAATTTAAAAATGTTGCTCCGCATTCGTTTGCTGTTGCTTTTGCAATATAAGTTTTTCCACAACCTGGAGGACCGTATAGCAAGATCCCACCACCTGCTTTTTTACCATATTGGATAAATAATTCTTAATTTTTAAACGGGTAAATAATATTTAGTTTAATTTCTTCCTTTAAATCGTTCATACCTCCGACATCATTAAACGTAACATTACTTGTTTCGATTAATGACTCCAAATTCTGATGCATCATTTCAAATCTCCTTATATTCTGTAAATCCTTAAATCAACTTTTACATTATAGAATTAGCTTATGTCAAATATGGTCGTATTCTTTCTTAAATTGTATGACCGATTTTGACAGAGGAATATTGTACTGTTATAATGTACAAACTAGGAGTGAAATTTATGAAAATTTTAAAATTATTTGTTCCATTATTTATAGTCTTTTTTGCTCTTTCTGTATACGCAGGTTCGATTGATTATGGTTATAACGCCAAAGGAGATTATGTTCCAAAATCAATCAATGGGAAACGAGTTCAATATGGCTATAATGCTAAAGGGGATTATGTTCCGACTTACATTGGCGGCGAACGAGTTCAATATGGTTATAATGCCAAAGGAGATTATGTTCCCAAATCAATTGGTGGTAAACAAATCCAGTATGGCTATAATGCCAAAGGTGATTATGTTCAAAAATCCATTGGTGGGGAACAAATTCAGTACGGCTATAATGCCAAAGGAGATTATGTACAAAAATCCATTGGCGGAAGACAAATTAAATACGGATATAACGCACACGGAGATTACGTTCCAAAATCTATTGGTGGATACTAATCTATTAAATTATATCTAGCTTACATAGGTGTTTATAAGCACAATTTTTACACTCTCCATTTTTATCTTCTTTTATTGGATCAAATTGGAGAGAATTTATTTTTTCATAAGTTGATTTGATAAGATTTTCTATGTAATCAGTATCTTCTTTTATTAGAGTTTTATAAACGTTTTTGCTGTGATTTTCAACGTAGATTAAACCAACTTTCGAAACTTTTTTACCTGTAGCTTTTTCAAAAGCATATTTATAAAAACATAATTGATTATAATAATTTTCTTTATCTTCTCCTATTGCAACTTTTCTTTCGCTGACAGGATATCCTGTTTTATAATCGTATAATTCATAAGTACCGTCAGAATTTTTTTCAATTCTGTCAATTTTGCCTTTGATTGAGTATTTATCAATTTCTACTCCATCAAAAGAATATTCAACTTTGTCAATTCTTGAGATAGGAATTGATGTAAAATGAGGATAATAGTTATCAATTAAATTATTGCCTTGTTTCTCGAATTTCTCTTTCATTGCAAGTGAGGTAAATCTGGAATTATCCAATCCTGTTTGAAAGTCTTTTTTTATTTCTTCTATGTCAGGATATTTCCCTGTTTGTTGTGCAATTTTTACTGAATTTTCGAGTAAGGCATGTATTGTAGAACCGTAGTTTGCATAATCCCAATCTCCTTCTTGGATTTCTATTCCAAGAACCATTGAGTAGAAAAATCTTCTTGGACAAGCAAGATAATCATTCAGTCTACTTGGTGAAAGAACAATATTTTTTACTCGTTCTTGAATTTCAGATTTAAAGGCTTTTTGGTTATCATATACTTCTCTTGAAATACTTCTTACAAATTCTTTTGTAAAATCTTCTTCTTTGAATTCAAATTGTTCGCTATCAAAATTGTATTCTGTAAAATTAGCGAGATATTTTGTAATTTGCAATGGCTTGTTGTCGCACATATCTGCAAATGATAGACAAAGTGAATGTTTTGCTCTGGTGATTCCTACAAATAGCAATTTTGTTAATTCGCTATCTTTTTTTGCTTGAGCTGTCTCTTTATCATATACAGGATCAGTAATTAATTTATATTCACCCGGCATTCTAAAGTCTTCCCAATTTTTTGAAATCAAATTTGGGAGATAAACATATTCAAATTCTCGCCCTTTAGATCCGTGGTAGGTTGTTAGTTGTACTGCATTTTGAATTAATGAATCTTTATCAAGACAAATATCAATATCATTTTGCAAACATTCATCTAAATAATCAACGAAATCAGAAATACCTGTTGTTAAATTAAGGTTTGCAAAATCAGTTGCTTCTGCAAGAATCTTTTTTATTCCTAACAAATTTTCGCTACGGTTTAATTCTGTTTTATAGTAGTATTCTAAGATTCCTGTTCTGTTTAGGATTTCAATTATTGTATTTCTTAAATCGTTTGTTGCTGAGTAGTCTTGTAGATAGAAAAATGTGTCTAGGAAGTTTTGGATTTTTTCAGGATTTTTCCAATCACTTAAAGTTTTCATTAATGAAATAAAATCATTTGGCGTATCTTTTTTTAATAATCTTTTTTCATGCAAAATTTTATTGTAATCTTCTAAGTCAATTTTAAAAGGTTCAGATAAAATTAGCCCGAATAATTTATCACTTGATAAAAGGTAGTTGTTTAAAGCTTTTAGATAAAAATATACAACGATTGATGATTTTATTGCAAAAATACTCTTACCTTCATCTATTTGGAACGGAATATTTTTTGATTTTAATAATTCTCCAAAAGTTTGTAATTCTTGACGTTTTTTGCCAATAATTGCAATTTGAGATAATTCTTCAGGACAATTTTCTGATTTAACTAAATTTTCAATATCTTCTGCAATATAATTGAATTCTTGTAGTGTATCACCGAATTGTAATCTTTTAATTTTCTTATCTTTTTTTATAATTTGTTCTGATTTTGCAGTAAGTTTTTTATTAATGTTTTTGGATTTAAATTTTTCGTTATTTTCTAATCGAGATTTATCTTGTTGAATAACTTCATAACTAAAATCAAGAATTGATTGAGTTGAACGATTATTTTCTTTAAGACATATAACTTTTGTATCAGGATATTTGGTTAGTAAATTTTCAATATTATCTGATTTAGCGCCCTGAAAACCGTATATAATTTGATCATCATCTCCTACTACTAAAATATTTTTATTGTCGTTGCCTTCCATTAGGTGGAAAAGAATTTCATTTTGCAAATCGTTTGTGTCTTGGTATTCGTCGACAAGGAAATATTTATATTTGTTTGAAACTTCTCGTAAAAAAGTAATATCTTCTTCAAATGCAGATAGTACAAAAGTAATCATGTCTGAAAAATCTATAAGACTTAGTGAATGCATTTTTTCAGAATATAGCTCGTATAATGACCATAACTCTTTAGCTTTTTCAATGTTTGTTTGGATTTTTTCTATTTCGCTATAGCGAGTTTTGTTTCTGGTTTCTCCTCTAGATTCACGTTCATAGATTTCAGCTTCAAGCTCTTTTATTCTTGGCATAAGAGTTGGATTTGTTTCGATTTGTTCAAAGTATTTTTCTTTAGAAACTCTTTGGCTTTTTAATTTTTCTATGTGTGATATAAAATCTCTTGAGAAATGATATTTATCAGCGCGGTTTGGAACAAAATATTCCAGATTAGCTTTATCTATACAGTCTTTCATTAGTTTAATTTTTTCTGTCTCAGTAATCAGTCTGACACCAACTCCAAGTGAAAACTGTGAAGGATAAAGTTTAATAATATCGTTACAAAATGAGTGATAAGTGTAGATGTCGACAGAAGATGCAAGAACTCCCATTTTTTTTATAAGTCTTTGTTTCATTTCGTTAGCAGCAGCATCAGAAAATGTAAGACATAAAATAGAACTTGGCTCAATTCCTTCAGATAACATTTTTTCAATTCTGTGAATTATCGTAAAAGTTTTCCCTGTCCCTGGGCCTGCAAGGAGTATAATTTGTCCTTTTAAATTATCTATTGCTTCTTGTTGTTTTGTATTTGGTTTGATTTCTACCATTTCTTTTCCTCATTTCTGTAAGAAAATTATATTTGAACCCTATGACACAAAGGGGCGTAATCTTAATATTTTTCTAAGTTTTCTTTCAAATAATTTTTGTATGCTTCTCTTAAATTTTTAGGAGCTAAAATCTCGCAGTTTTTTCCCGTTTTCCAAATCAACGAGAAATCTTATTCCAACATTAGCTGCAATTGCTACATCAGCTTGCGTAAGTTGTTGTGCCTTACGTATCTTCTTTATATATTCTCCTAATTTTTTTGTATCTATAATATTCATTTTTACCTATCGGTAAAATTTTACTATATTTTCACAAAAAAAACAACTTTTTTTTACCGTTCGGTAAAAATTATTATTTTAAAATACTATTTAGTTTAAAAATTTCCCGAGGGGTAAAAAACTATTTTTATTTGCCGTTTTTATCTTAATATTTACGGTTTAATAAATTGTTATTCTAAGTTAGAAAATGAAAACTATATTTATTAGTTTTATTAAAAAACTCAACTAAATTTCTCAAAAATTAATTTTATCAAAGTAAAGGGTTTTCTATAATACTATTTGTTTAAAAATTTATTAATTCTTACTTCTGCATTTTCTCTCAAGTTTAAAAAGTAGAATTGAAAATCCTGCCCGTGGAAAGAACCATTTCCAAAGAGCTTAGGAAGTTTTATTTCATACTTTTCAGTATCAACAGTTGAACAAATAATAACTCCGAGTTTTTTGTTAACCTTCGCATCAGCAATACCGGGAGTCGTTATTTGCAAAGTCTTTTCATCTAAACTTCCTAAATTTTTATCAGCTTTTACAGTTTTTTGTCCCCTACTCCAATTTATAGGATTTATAACAAGTTGATTTTTTGCCTGCAAAACATTTATTCCAGATTTATCAGGAGCCTGAACATCATAAGAAACTATTACCCCTGTGTCATCTGCTTTTTTCGCAAATTTAAGATGCGGATTACTTTTTAAATATTCTCTTGTAACAGGATAACCTATAACATAAGCCGCAACCATATTCTTATAATACTCAGGATGTTTTTTCATATAGTCACTTAAGATAATAAGCATTATAGCAGAACCCTGAGAGTGACCGACCAAAATAAACGGACGACCTTGATTTAGGTTTTTAAAATAATAGTCCAATGCGCCATATATATCTGAAAGCCCTTGAACATTATCCAAGGTATCTTTCTGAATCTTCTTGTAATTTGAATACTCAAATGCTCTAAAATTATACTGAGTATAAAAAGGTGCATAAATATTTGCAACTGTATCAAATGCCTCTGCCTGAAGTTTAATAACATTCTTTGCTGTTTCTCGCATCTTTTGATTATCAACTGCACAGAGATTGTTTTTGTTTAAACTTGTACAAACCGTAGGGTAAATATAAAAAACATCCGCAGAGTACAAATTTTTTGCAGGTTTTGAAAGCCAATTGGAATCAACCGAATAATCAGTATTGCTGATTTCTGTAGCAAAACAGCCAACAAAGCAACCGGTAAAAAGTAATAAAATAATCAAGATCTTTTTCATATGTTAATTATATAATAAAATTCTCCAATTTTATTCGTAGCACTAATAAAAGCCTGTTTTATGTACATTAGTTTGTAATGTCCTTTTTCTCGGGAAAACGAATATCTAACAAATATCCAATTAGGCTGAAATATACACTACAAAAGCTTTTACAAAAGGACTCTTTTTATTTGCCAAAAGAGAATTTGCGATTCCTTAACTCAAAATTCTCTAAATTCTCTATTTTAAAATTCTCTTAATTTTGTCATATCGCCCACAGTGCACGCATTCGCTCCATATAAAATAGCGCTAACCCTTGCTATGACTGGTAAAATTGGAGACAATGGGAGTCGAAACAATGTCCAAAGATTTCTCCATTCTAGCATATTGCATACTTATAGTATTGCTCTAAATTTCAGTTATATCAAGTGGATTCAAGGTGTTCTTATCATTCTGACACACTTAATTTAATGAAAACTCTAGGAAAAATATTAAAGATTCTAAACGTAGAATACCTAATTAGACCTAATATTACCTAATAATATTTTATTTGATTATTAAAACTCTTTTAGTAATTTAGTACAATTTTTTTGCACAACTGATAAAATATTTTTTCCAATTTCATTTTCAAAGCTATTTATAACGCCATTCACAATATCCGGAAGGGTTTTACATTGATTTTTTATTACTTTCTTTAGTTGAGTAAAGTTTATATTATTTTCATTTGCTAATTTCTCAAAGTGTCTTAATAAAATCTCATCATGTTTATAATGTCCACCAATTTTCATTGCCATTTTATTTGACAACCCGGGGTAAACTTCGGAACAAAGAATATCGTATGCTGGTGCAAATTTTATTTCTCCATTGTCATAATGCAGAATAGAAAAATTCTTTCCGTGTGCGTCATTATTTCCTATTAAATAATTAAAAATCATTAATTGAATAAACTGATTAATTGCAACGGCAGGTTGAGAGGTCGCTCTTAAAATTTCAAAACATCTTTTAAAATCAACCCCACCTTCTGATTGGTACTTATACGCACTTGGAATATTAGAAGCCTGACAAAAATCTTCTTGGTGAATTCTTTTTATTTTATTATCAATTACTTCTCTATCATATCTTTGAATTAAAAAATATTTTGTTTTATTAGCATAACCGATTTTGATATCTGGAACTTTTATACCTAACTTTTCAGCAGCTTTTATACATATAAATTCATTTTCAATTGTTTCATTAAATCCATTTATCGCAGGTTTTATAATATGGCTTGTCGGTACATTATCTTTTGGAATTCCAATTTGTCCATTTACTACAATTACAGAGGTTTTATCCTGTGCACCGGCTAAAGATAATCTCATATCTTCAATCCCTGTTGCTAATGGTTTTTGAGGTAGTTCATTTATAAACTTTTCCAGTTCATCATCTGATAATGGTGTATAATCAATTTCATAAGATTCTTGCAAATATTTTGAAGGTGTTTGCTCATCATCACTATCAAAGAACGAAACAGCCCCTGCACAATCATAACCTATTGCTTGCAATATCGAAAAATCATTTTTAGGATTAATTCCATATTTTTTCCCGATAGCAATTCTTGTATGTTCACTTTCAGGTAATAATCCATTAAAAAAGCCTCTACATTGTTTGTTTTCAAAAGGCTCTTTTTGAATTGGCAAACTTAGAGATAGGATTCTATCAGTATTGTCAGAATATTGGAAATTTACACCACCATTGCCGTCTTTTTCTAATATTCCGATATATTTATCGTTTAAAAATACATTCAAAGAATTACTCAACATCTACCTCATAATTTTTTTCAAAAGGAGATTTCATATCTATTACAATTCCTAAAGCATTACAAACATCTATAACTTTTCCAATTTGTGCAGTTTTTTTCCCGTTTTCTAAATCAACAAGAAATCTTACTCCAACATTAGCTGCAATTGCCACATCAGCTTGCGTAAGATTTTGTGCCTTACGCATTTTCTTTATATATTCTCCTAATTTTTTAGTATCTGTAATATTCATTTTTACCTATCGGTAAAATTTTACTATATTTTCACAAAAAAATCAACTTTTTTTACCGTTCGGGAAAATTGTTATCTTAAAATAATATTTTTTACAAAAATTTCCCGATAAGGAAAAATTAGATACATTGATTGTAAAGAACTATTTTTACAAAAATTTTGTAAATTTTATTATATCTATGCATTTAAATACTCCCAAAATATTTTGCTACAGGTGTTTCCATGTCAATAACTCTAAAGAGGTAGGTGAAAATACGGACTAGCAAAAGGTATTAACGACTATTATAATATGAGTGTTTATAAATTTTTATTTTAATTACTGAGCAATATGGGAGAAATATTAAATGGCTAACCTAAAAGAATTTTTTAACAAGATTGCAAATAACAATAGAATTTACACAGCAGAAGATATTGGTAATATGACAAGTAAAGAATTTGCCGAAAATGAAAAAGCGATTGATTATCAAATGGAGAATTTAGGCATTCCTAGACAAAGTGATTTGACCAATAATGCAGACGTTATTTACGTAAAAGCATATACAAGAGAAGATGGAACAAAAGTTAAAGCACATTATCGCTCTAAGCAAGATAGAGTTGTAAGTGATAATCGTCAAAATAGTGAAAATTTTACTGGTGTTGCAACAAATATTGACCCCACATTAAAATTAGAAGGTGGTATAACTTATAATGATTATCCAATAGATAAAAATGCAGGAATTAGGAATTATTTAGATCATAATATTAATAGTGTAAAAGGCTCATTAAATAAATTAGCTCTTGATGGGTTAATTAATGCATTTGGTTATCCATTAAATCAAAATGATGCTGTAGAGTTATGGAATATGGCTTCAAATACAACAGGGATTTATAATAATGATTATATAAGAAAAAATGGTACTTTGTATAACGATGTGGATTCCTTAACCAATGAATATGAACCATACAAAGCAAAAATAAAAGATAAAATAAAATCGCAATTTGGAGATGTAAATGTTCCTGGGGTCGTTTTACATGAAAATAGCAATGTATCTAATGCAATAGCTCATTCTAAGGAACTGGAAAATTTTATAAGAAATAATTATGTCGATTTAAAATCTGGGAAAGAAATATCCGGATCATTCAGGTTTAATGGATTTAATAATTTACATAACGCTTTTGGAAGTATTGATGTATTATCTGCAAAAGTTCGAGGGAATTACGTTGATGTTGAATTACTTGATACATATGATTTTAACAAAAATG
>CAUDIU010000034.1 GCA_958449715.1 uncultured Clostridium sp.
AATACCAAGAGTAATTAAAACTTCTGCGAGAGTAAAAGCCTTAGAATAATCTATGTTTCGCGGGGGGGGGGCACTCTCAAAGCTTCTTGTTTAAACATTTTTCAACCTCCATGTTTTTTATTATTATTTATTACTTTTGATTTTTTGTCAAGGTTAATTGAATAAATTAAGTTGCGGAACATCAACGGTTGGAGCATCTGAAGTTTTTTTACGAGTCGCAAGATTATTAGAGTAATCCTTTTGCATTCTCGTCATTAAATCTTGAGATCTTTTAATTACAGCGCTTGGAAGGCCTGCCATTTTAGCAACTTGGATACCGTAACTTTTGCTAGCTCCGCCTTGAACTATTTTTCGTAAAAATTCAATTTCTCCGTTTTCTTCGCTAATAGTAATTCTGTAGTTTTTAATTTGCGGATAAGTTTTTGTCATTACATTTAATTCATGGTAATGGGTTGCAAAAATACATCTTGCTTTAATTTTAGTTGCAATATATTCGGCAACTGACCAAGCTATTGCAACACCGTCATATGTACTTGTGCCTCTGCCTATTTCGTCAAGTAAAATGAAACTTCTTTCTGTCGCAGAGTTTAAAATACAAGCTGTTTCAATCATTTCTACCATAAATGTAGATTGCCCTAATGTTAAATCATCTGAAGCGCCTACACGTGTGAAGATTTTATCTATAACTCCGATTTTTGCATAATCTGCAGGAACCCATGAGCCTATTTGTGCTAAGATTGCAATTAATGCATTTTGTCTCATATATGTAGATTTACCCGCCATATTAGGACCTGTTAATATCATAAATTGGGTAGAATCTGCAGAATTGCATTTTAATTCCAAATCGTTTGCGACATATTCTCCAAGTGGAAGTATCTTTTCTAATACAGGGTGACGTCCGTTTTTAACAATAAAATCATCAGATTCATCAATTATAGGTTTGCAGAAATTATTTTCTGCAGCAGTTTGTGCAAGACCTGTATATACATCACATTTTGCAATGCAATCTGCTATTTCTCTAATTTTTGAAACAAACTCTTTTGAATATTCTCTGAAATCACAGAACAGTTTATATTCAAGTTCTGTAGATTTGAATTTTGCAGATAGTACATCATCTTCATGTTTTTTCAATTCTTCTGTGATAAATCTTTCCCCGTTTGTAAGCGTTTGTTTTCTGATATAGCCTTCTGGGATTTGATTAAGATATGAATTTGAAATTTCTATGAAGTAGCCAAATACTTTATTAAATCCAATTTTTAAGGATTTAATTCCAGTTCTTTCTTTTTCTTTTTCTTCAAAATCTTTTAGCCAATTTTCTCCGCCTGAAAGTAATTCTCTGAAGTAATCAAGTTCTCCTGATACGCCTTCTTTTATAATTCCACCCTCTTTGATTAGAGCTGATGCATTTTCTGAAATTGTTCTATCAATTAAATTTGTGTATTCTGCAATTTCATCTTTATATTGTCCAATTTGAGAAAGAGGGTTAAATTCAAGAGATTCTGTCGCATCTAATAAGTCAGGTAACATCATTAATGATGCTTTTAAACTTAGAAAATCTTTAGGATTTGCTGAACTGTTTGACATTCTTGTAGCAAGTCTTTGAATATCATAAATTTTTTCAAGTAAATTAGAGATATTTATTCGCTCGTCTGTTTTTTCAACAAGTTCAGTAATACAATTTTGACGGCTTTGAATATCTTCAATTCTTTTTAACGGCTGGCATATCCAATTTTTAAGAAGTCTTGCTCCCATATTGGTTTTAGTCTTATCCACAGCCCATAAAAGAGAACCGAATTTATTTTTATCTCTCAAAGTTTCAGTAAGTTCAAGATTTTTTCTTGTGCTTCCGTCCAAAATCATATATTCAGAAAGCTCATAAGGCTCAATTCTTTCAAATTTTGGAACATTGTCTTTTAAAGTTTCCCAAACATATGCAAGTAATGCACCTGCCGCTCTAAAACCTATTTTGTATCTATCGTATCCAAATGATTCTAAGCTGTTTGCCTGGAATACTGCTTTAAGATTGTTTTCTGCAAAATTCGCATCAAATACTGATGATGGGATTTTTGAACAGTTATAGATTTTTGTAATTTCTTCAGGTAAATCAATTTTTTCATCAGGTACAATTTGAAAAGGCATAATTTTTTGTTTTACTGATGGTCCTATAACTTCAGCAGGAGATATTCTTGTTAATTCTGCTAAAATGAGTTCATAATTTGCTTGAGTAACCTTAAATTCTCCAGTTGATATATCAGCGTATGAAAAACCCCATATTCCGCTTTTTTCATCTTTGAATAATGCACAAATGTAGTTATTAGAATTTTGTTGCAAAAAATCACTTTCAGTAAGTGTGCCTGATGTGATAATACGAGTAACCCCTCTTTTGACAAGTCCTTTTGCAAATTTTGGGTCTTCCAACTGATCGCAGATTACTACTTTGTAATTTTTTTGAACAAGTTTTTCAATGTAATTATTTACGGCTTTGGCAGGAATACCTGCAAGTGGAATTCTTCCAAATTTCCCTTGTTCTCTTCCTGTTAAAGTTAATTCCAATTCTTTGGACATAGTTACGGCATCTTCAAAAAATGTTTCGTAAAAATCCCCTAATCTGTATAAAAGAATTTTATCTTGGTTTTGATGCTTAATCTTTAAATATTCCTGCATTGCAGGAGTTAAGTCTTCTACCTTAATATCAGCCGTATTGATATGATTGATTTCTGCCTTTTTCATAGTTATAATAATAGTATAACATGATAAGGATTTCAATATGGGTTGTTTAAAAAATATTTTGAGAGCAATAATCCTTACACTGGCTGTAGTTGGTTTTATGGCATTGGGCGGTAAAGAACTTGTCAGTGGATTAATTAATAATTATATAAATCCCCCAAAAGATACCATGCTAGAAAGAGCTCAAAAAGTTGGAGATTTTTCTAAAATAAATGATGAATTTGAAATTGAAAGAGCTGCTGGGATTATGGGCTATAATGCTGTAGTTGCTGAGCATAAAGCATCTGGTCAAAAAATGTTTGTTGTTGATTCTGGTGATAAGGATATTTTAACTGTTGAAGATATTAAATCTAACAATGTAGAAGAAAAATTATACAAAGCTATTAGCAAAGTTAAATATCAAGCAGTGTCTGTAGAAGATTTAAAAGTCACAAAACATGGCACAATGCATTCATATGGGAAAGAAGTCCCATATGTTAAGTTTGAAGCAAGAATTAAAAAACTTCCGATTGGTGATGTCGGTGGTATAATTTCTGTAGCAGAAACAAAGGATGGAGAATCAAGATTATTGATTTCTGCAAACGAAAAAAGTAAATATTCTCAGTTAATTTCAGATGAATTTTTCAAAAAAATAAAATAATCAGATGTCTGGGTGGCGGAATTGGTAGACGCGCATGATTCAGGTTCATGTAGAGAAATCTTTGTGGGTTCAAGTCCCATCCCGGACAATTATAATTTATTTAATGCATTTTAATTGGTATATTCTTGAAATATATTTTAATATTTGATATAATATTTATATGAGTGATTATTATGATTTAATGAGAATAGTTGATAAAGAAGTAATCAATGTAAAAGATTTACATAGAATTACTAATGATGAGCTTGTTTCTCAAATTAGTGAAATAAAAGCAGCCCCAAAACGTAAAAATTATTTTAGATATGAAATAAAATTGACTAATGGTGAAATTTATTTTGTTTTTGTTAAAAAACCTTGGTATATGATATTATTTGGGGATAAAAAACAAAATAATAAATAGTTTAAACGTTTCCTGTTGAACTGTTTCTATCATCTTCTAGTTGTCTGATATCAATGTTGTCATTATCATCTGTATATGTATTCATTACAGGGATATCAATTTCAACGTTAACATCTGCGTCAACCATTTCAATATCACCTTTAGGAAATTCTTTTGTTTTACCATCTTCCATTTTAACAGCAACTTTACCACTTAGGAATTGAAGATAGCAAACTTTACCAAGTCCATCTGGAGTCATTACTGATGATCCAACAGGAGGCATACCTTTGGCAGCTTCGATGTAATTTGAATATTCGTATGTCAGGCAACATAGAAGTCTACCGCAAGTTCCTGAAATTTTTCCTGGAGCAATAGGCATTCCTTGGTCTTTTGCTAGTTTAACGTTAATTGTTGCAAATTTTCTAAGAAAACTTGAACAGCAAAATGGTCTTCCGCATACACCGCTACCTTCTAATATTGAAGTTTCGTCTCTTACTCCAATGTGTCTTAAGTCTATCCTAACTCGAGTAAAAACTTGAGTTAGATCTTTAAGTAATGCTCTGAAATCAACTCTTTCTGGTGCAGTATAATAAAAAGTTATTTTTCTTTTATCAAAAGTTATTCTGCATTGTACAAGATTCATATTTAATTTATGCTGTTGAACAAGTGCTTGGCATTTAAAAAACGATTGAACTTCTTCTTTTTTTATTTCTTCTAAAGTTTGAAGATCTCTTTGAGATAAAGTTCTAATTACAGGAAAAGGTTCAGGTTTATTATCGCTTTTTTCCCATAGTTTTGAAATTTGAGAGTTTACAACAAACGCTTTTAGAGCTTCTTCGCCTTTTTCTGTTCTTACAAGTACCATCTGTCCATCTTCAATGTGAATTGTTTCTGGGACATCAAGTAGGTAAAATGTGTTTTTTAAATATTTTACAGCATATTTCATTATACGTATCTTTCTTCTTCTTTTAATTTTCTATTCATTAATTTTTCAAGTAATGCTTTTGGAGTGATATCTGTATAAACTGCTTCATATATAGCGTTTGATACTGGAACTTCAATATTTAATTTTTTTGCAAGTTCACAGATTGCTTTTGATGTTTTTACTCCTTCTGCTACAGAACCTAATTCTTTAAGGATATCATCAATTTTTTTACCTTTTGCAAGCATTGAACCTACTGTGTAATTTCTAGACATTGGACTTGAGCAAGTTGCAATCAAGTCTCCCATTCCTGATAAACCATATAAGGTAGATGGATTTGCTCCAAGATTAATGCTAACACGAACTATTTCAGCCATTCCGCGTGTTAACAATGATCCTGCACAATTGTCTCCAAGTCCCATTGTATGAGCAAAGCCTGAAGCAATTGCAATTACGTTTTTTAAAGATCCGCCAAGTTCTACCCCAATTACATCTGTATTTGTGTATAATCTGAATTTAGAAGGAACATTTAACGCTTTTTGTACAAATTCTGCAACTTTTATATCTTCGCAAGCTACAGATGCAGCAGTAGGTAGTCCTGCTAAAACTTCTTTTGCAAGTGTAGGACCTGATAATATTGCTAGTTTTTGTTCCGGCAATACATCTTTGATAACTTCTGACATTCTCATCAATGAAGGTAATTCGATACCTTTTGATGCATTGACTAGAATTTGTTCCGGTTTAATTCCTGCTTCTTTTAATTTTTCACAAACATCTCTTGTTCCAGATGTTGCAACTACTGATAAAATTATATCTGCGTTTTTAATAGCTTCTTTTAAGTCAGATGTTATTTCAACTTTATTATCAAGTTGAACTTCTAGAGGTTTTGAACAATGTTTATTTATTTTTAAATCATCTGATAAATCTTGTTCTCTACCCCATACTGTTATATTTTCAAAGTTGTTTGTTAAAAGCCAAGCTAATGTTAGCCCCCAACATCCTGCACCAAGTACTGTTAATTTCATCTTCAAGCTTTCTCCTTTATATTGCCTGACTTATGTGTAATAGTTTTCTTAATACACCGCCATGTTTTTTTAGTTCTGCCCTTGCTTTTTCTACACTCATTTTCATTTTGATTGATATGATTGCTGTCTTAATTTCCCAATCGCATTTTAAAAGGGTTGAAAGAGCTTCGCTGTGAGGAACATCTGCAATTTGGGCAACTATTCTAATAGCTCTATCTTTTAATTTTTCGTTGGTAGCTTTAAGGTCAATCATAAAGTTTTCATAGGTTTTACCTATTTTAATCATAGCACCTGTTGTTAGCATATTTAAAATCATTTTTTGAGCAGTTCCTGCTTTTAATCTTGATGAGCCTGCAATAACTTCGGGTCCTACTTCTGCACAAATAACAAGTCCTGCTTCTTCTGCAATTTTCCCTTTAGAGTTGCAAGTAACTCCAATTGTTTTACAATTTACTTCTTCTGCTCTTTTTAATACTCCTTGTAGGTATTTGGGATTTCCACTTGCAGAAATTACTACCGCAACGTCTTGTTCTTCTAAGATTTTTGCATCGTCGTATCCTAAATCAAAATTATCTTCAGCTCCTTCAATAGAATGTCTAAGAGCTTTATCACCACCAGATATAAAACCTTGTACTAATTCAGGAGAAACACTGAATGTTGGAGGACATTCTGATGCATCAAGAACTCCTAATCTTCCTGATGTTCCAGAGCCAAAATAAAAAAGTCTTCCACCTCTTAAAAATTGTTTAGCAATTAAATCAATAGCTTTTGCGATATTTTCAGTTTCTTCTTCTACAGCAAGAGCTACTAGTTTATCTTCTTCATTCATTTTTCTAACAATTTCAATGGTAGGTAGAATGTCAATATCTTTAGTATTTTCGTTTCTGTATTCAGTAATAATGTCACTCATATTTTCCCCTTTTTCTCTGATTTACATCAGCTTTTTATATTTTATAATAAACACTAAACTAATTTTAATAAATTAGCCATTTCAATTGCAGCTTTTGCAGCATCAGAACCTTTATTACCAGCTTTAGTTCCAGCTCTTTCAATGGCTTGTTCTATATTTTCTGTTGTTAAAACTCCAAAAATTACAGGGACTTCTGTTTGTAAACTTACCTGAGCTATTCCTTTAGATAATTCAGCACTTACGTGTTCATAATGAGTTGTTGCTCCTCGAATTATTGCGCCTAAAGTAATTATAGCGTTATATTTTTTAGTTTTAGCGAATTTCATAGCTGCAAGAGGAATTTCAAAAGCTCCCGGAACTTTTACTATATCGATATTTTCGTCAGATACTCCATGACGTTTTAATTCATCAATAGCTCCTGATAAAAGTTTTGAGCCTATGAAATCATTAAATCTTGATATAATTATACAAAATTTTTCATTACCTGCTACTAATTGACCTTCGTATGTTTTCATTTTTTCTCTCCATTGTGTCTATAGATACAATGATTTTAACGCATTTGTAACTATTTTACAATAAGTGGAGCAAAAATCTTATAAAAAATATATATTGAAGCAATTACTAATAGTCCGCCGCTTATTTTTAAGAGCCAATCTGAAAATTTATAAAAACCTTTCCAATTTTTTAAGTGAGATGTTAAAAATCCTGCAAGTATTAGTATTAAACCTTGTCCTAAAGCGAATAAAAATAACATAATTATTGCTTGTGCAATGCTTGCTGACAATGATGCAAAAGCCATAATACCTGCTAAGATTGGAGTAGAACAAGGAGTGCCAGCTAGTGCAAAGATCCCGCCTAAAATTATTGGATAAAGAAATGTATTAGTGCCGTTATTTTTCGGCATTTCTTTAATTATCACCGGTAATTCAAAATCTAAAACGCCAATTAACTTTAAACCCATTACCATAATTAATGAAGCAAGGATTAGCCCGAAATATCCCCCAGCAAAAGATATAAACACTTTTCCTGTGACAGCACAAATTATACCTATAATCGAGAAAACTATAGCAGTTCCGAATACAAAGAAAAGCATTTGAGTGAATGTCTTAAGAGGTTTAGCATCAGAATATCCGCCGATATAACCTACAATAATAGGTAACATTGCTAGAGAACAAGGTGATATTGAAGCAATAAGACCTCCTAAAAATGAAAGTCCGAATAATATTGGCAAACTGCCTTGTTGTGTAAATAAATTAATATAATTTTCCATTCTTATTCAAGTCCTTGTAAATATTTGTCCATTTCTTCTTTTGGAATTGCTCCTTCTATTCTTTTTACCTGTTTACCTTCAGAGTTTAAAAGAATGATTGTAGGAACTAGGGTTACATTGTATTTTTTTATTTGAGAATCGTTAAAAGAATTTTTATCTTGAACTTGTATTTCAGTAAAGTTAATTTTATTTTGATATTTAGGGAAGATTTCTTTAAAGACTTTATTCATAGTTTGGCAGTCCAAACACATAGCAGACGTAAATTTGATTACAGAAGGTTTGTTAATATCTGTAGTTTGTGCAGTGGTTGAATTTGATGCCGTAAGTGCCATATATAATAATAATGGTATTGCAAAAATTAAAGAAATAATAATAATATTTTTTTTCATGGAAAAAGCTCCTTTCTGTTTAATATTAGCATAAACTAAAAAGGATTTTTTCAAAACCTCTGTTGGGTAATTTAAAAAGGTTATACATCTTCAGGGATATAGAAATCAGCTTTAGCTAAAAGTTCCCTCGTATGTTCATAACAACAAGAGTTTTGACAAATTGTCTGATATTCTCTCACAATATTCAAAATATCATCTACTGACATTTTAATAATTCTTCTTTCTCCTTCAATAATTCTTGCCATATTTTTTATAATTCCTTTCAATATATTTTAACGGAATTTGTTTTGAAAACTTTTGAGAAATCAGCTGGAGAGTATAGGTATTTATTTTCATATAAGAACATAAATTTGAAAAAATAAAGACCTCTTAAATTTAAGAGGTCTTTATTCTTATATGAACAGTGTTTTTTATTCTTCGTCTTCGTTACCTAATTGGAAATCAGGAGCTCCAAACATACCTTCAATTTCTTCTAAAATTGCAGATGGTTTTCTAGCTTGATTTCTTTGAGCAACTGCACGTTTTCTTTCTTCACGTTCTTTTTCTTCATTAGCATTTGATAGATGGTGGAATCCTGTACCTGCAGGGATTAAACGACCGATGATAACGTTTTCTTTCAAACCTCTCAACATGTCTTTTTTGCCATCTACAGCTGCTTCTGTAAGAATTCTTGTTGTTTCTTGGAATGAAGCTGCTGAAATGAAACTTTCAGTATTTAAAGAAGCTTTTGTGATACCTAACAACATGTATTCACAAGTTGCAGGTGTTCCACCTTTTTCTTCAACTTCTTTATTTTCTTTTTCGAATGTTTGCATTTCAACTAATTCACCTGGTAACAATGTTGTATCACCGGCATCAACAATTTTAACTTTTTTAGTCATTTGTCTTACGATGATTTCAACGTGTTTATCAGCGATTTCTACACCTTGTGAACGGTATACTCTTTGTACTTCGTCTACAAGATATTGTTGTGCTGCTTCAGGTCCGCAAAGTCTGATTACATCGTGTGGGTTTAAAGGACCACTTGTTAAAGGTTGACCTTTTGTAATCTTTTGTTTGTTTTGAACAACAATATTAGCATCAATTGCGTATTTGATTTCTGTTCTGCCATTATCTGTTACAAGATATAATCTTGGCAAATCATCATCTGTTTCAATTTCAGCAATACCGTCTTCTTCAGCTAGAATAGCACAATCTTTTGGTTTACGACCTTCAAGAAGTTCTTCAACCCTTGGAAGACCTTGAACGATATCGCCTGTTTTTTGTCTTTCAAATACCAATGTTGCAATGTTATCACCACGTAGAACAAGAGCTCCTGCTTCTACTTGTAACATTGTACCTGGGCTGATTAAGTAAGGACGACCGTTTCTAATTGTTATTTCGCCTTTGTTAACAGCTGATACCATACCAGATACTGTTGATTTTTCTCCACTATCAGCAACAATTGAATCTAATCTTACAAAATCACCTTTTTTAACATTTGCTTTGCCTTTTACTGGTAATATTGTTTCATAAGCTTCACTTGTTAATAATAGTCTTCTTGTATCTTCTTTTTCTGATTTTATAGAAGCAACACCGTCATTAATAGCTAAAACTTGAGTTTTTGCAACAGGTGTTTTTGGATCAATTGTTTGTCCGTCTTTTACTAATAATTCAGTTTGAAGAGAAGACATTGTTTTTGCGTTGCCTTCAAATTCACGACGTACAATTAAGTTTTCTAATACAACAATTCTCAAGTTGTCTTTTTCATCAAGTTCTACCATACCTTTAAGGTGTGATAAGTAACCTTGCATTTGAAGAACTAAACTTGTTCTTGTGATTGTTGATCCATCTAAGTTTCTTACTCTAGCGCCGTCTTTGTATTGTAATTGAGTAACAGGTACGATATCTATTAAACTATCTGATGTGTTAAATTTAATAGATACATTTTTCTGTTCTACTTCTAATACTTGAACAGGTCTTATTAAAATTTGGATAGGTTGGTTAGAGATACTATCTTCATCTAATGAAAGACTTGTATCAAGTTCTTCATCTAAATCATCAATATCAATGTCGTCCATTGATGAATCCATAATTGTAACGATTGATGTTTCTTTTGCTTTAATTCCGTCAGCAATTACAGTTCCTTTTTTAACGATTTCACCTTCATCAACTTTTAATTCAGAAACGCTTGATAGTTGGTGAATTTCGCCAGGGCGGATTGTAATTTCATGGATTACATCATTGTACTCTTTGAATTCAACGATACCATCAATGTGGCAGTATACATCTTTTACAACTTCTGTCCCTGCTGTAACGTGTGTTCCGTTTTCAACCATTTTTAAAGATGAATCTTTATTAATTTGGTGAATTTCTTCTGGAATAAATACTACAGAACCAGGTTTTGTAATGATTTGGTTTTCATCAACTTCAACATCAACATATCTGATTTCACCAGATGAATTAACTGCACATTCATCGTCTATTAATTCAGCGATAATCATACCGTTTTCAACTGTTGTATCAACAGGAGCTTTTACGATATATTTTTCGCCAGTTTTATTAACTGTCCATAATTGTTCTTTTTTAGTTTGTTCGAATGTTGCATTTTCAGGCATTAATGAAGCAATTACGATTGTTAATTCTTTACCTTGTACAATCTTTTTGATATTTTTGCCTTCAAATTTAACATCTTCAATAACTAAATCTTCACCGAAGCGAACTTCTCCGCCGTGTTCACATATAGTTAATGTTTCAGCTAATTTTTCGCCTTCTTTAATTTTTTGACCGTCTTGTACTAATATTTTAGAACCGCCAGGCAAGTTATAAACATCACCGCCAAGAACCCAAATAATACCTTGCTTATTTGTTGTTCTTGAAATGTTACCTTGTCTGTCTTTCTTTTCATCAGCAACGAAGTCTTCATATAATACTTCACCTGATAAGTCAGATGTAATATCTTTTGTAGCTTTTTCTGTTAAACGAGAACCGCCTTGTGCTGCTGGTTCG
Source organism: uncultured Clostridium sp. (assembly GCA_958449715.1). Lineage (GTDB taxonomy): Bacteria > Cyanobacteriota > Vampirovibrionia > Gastranaerophilales > Gastranaerophilaceae > Stercorousia. The sequence continues at coordinate 11,251 of CAUDIU010000034.1, forward strand.
AATTGAGCAAGTTTGAAGCCTTTTTCAACTTTCATGCCGTTTGTAAAGAATACTGTAGAACCTGCTGGGATATGATATTTTTCAGTTCTTTTAGCACCTTTAATTTCAATATCTGTTTCGTAGTTAGAAATGTTAACTACATCCCCGTGACGAGTTCTTAATTCTCTAGTTTTAACGTTTGAAATAACTTCACCGTCTTGTTTTGCAATTACTTCTTTAATTGCATCTTTAACGCCTACCGCACCACCTGTGTGGAATGTTCTCATTGTAAGCTGTGTACCAGGTTCACCGATTGATTGAGCTGCGATAATACCGATTGCTTCTCCGATATCAACTAATTTTTGAGTTGTCATTGCCCAACCGTAACATTTTTGGCAAATACCATATTCAAGTCCGCAAGTAAGGCCTGAACGAACTTTTAATTCTTGAAGATTTAGGTGAGCTACTTTTTTAACATCATCTCTGTTCATTGTAGTACCTTCTTTTACAAGAACTGTACCATCTGTGTCAACGATGTCTTGAGCAACTGTTCTACCTAATAATCTGTCAATTAACGGAACAATTACGTTATCGCCATCTGTAATCGGTTTCATGTTGATTGATTTTGTTGTATGGCAATCGTCTGCACGAATAATAACGTCTTGTGCAACGTCTACCAAACGTCTTGTTAAGTAACCTGAGTCAGCTGTTTTTAACGCTGTATCTACAAGCCCTTTTCTTGCACCATATGATGAAATGATGTATTCTGTAACGGATAAGCCTTCTTTAAAGTTTGATTTGATAGGTAAGTCGATGATTTGACCTTGTGCGTCTGCCATCAAACCTCTCATTCCGACTAGCTGAGATACCTGTGATAAGTTACCTCTCGCTCCAGAGAATGCCATCATATATACTGGGTTTAATTTATCAAAGTTTTCAACAACCTGAGAGGTTAATTTTGCAGTTGTTTCAGACCAAGTGTCGATAACTTTTGTATATCTTTCAACTTCTGTAATTTCACCTTTTAGGTATCTGTTTGTTGATTTTTCAATTTCTGATTCAGCTTCTTTAAGTAGCTCTTTTTTAATTGCCGGAACTTGTAAATCTGCAATAGAAATAGTTGTACCGGATTTTGTAGCATACTTATAGCCAAGGTTTTTAAGGCTGTTAGCCAATTCTGCGGTTTTAGCTCCGCCAAACTCTAGATACATTTGTGAAAGCAAATTGTTTAAACCTTTTTTATCCATTTGCTTGTTAATGAAATCTATTGTTTTTTTACCATGTGTGTATGTTGTTTCCATTATATATTTCCTTTTTTCTTTTATTGTCTCAAGTCAATTTTTTGATTTAAGCCAAAGCATTTCTTACAGCTTCGTTGAAGATGATTCTTCCTGCAGTTGTTTCAATTCTTTCGCCGTGTTCATCTCTTACAACGATTTTGTCGTGTAGTTCGATTACACCTACTTCTAGAGCTGAAATTGCATCTTGGAAGTTGTAGAAATATCCTTTAGGTTCCATTTCAGGATTTTTTAGGATTGTTAAATAGTACATACCCAATACCATATCCTGTGTAGGAGTGATAATTGGTTTACCTGTAGCTGGAGCTAAGATGTTGTTAGTTGCTAACATTAACATTCTAGCTTCTGTTTGAGCTTCAATTGATAATGGTACGTGAACAGCCATTTGGTCACCGTCGAAGTCAGCGTTGAATGCTGTACATACTAATGGGTGTAACTGAATTGCACGACCTTCTACCAATTTTGGTTCAAAAGCTTGAATACCTAATCTGTGAAGAGTTGGGGCACGGTTTAATAATACTGGGTGTCCGTCAATTACCTCTTCTAATATATCCCATACGATTGCTTCAGAACGTTCAATTTTCTTTTTAGCTGATTTGATATTTTGAACGTATCCTCTTTCAATCAATTTATTAACAACAAATGGTTTAAATAATTCAATTGCCATTTCTTTTGGAAGACCACATTGATTTAATTTCAATTGAGGTCCTACAACGATTACTGAACGACCTGAGTAGTCAACACGTTTACCTAACAAGTTTTGACGGAAACGACCTTGTTTACCTTCAATAATGTTAGATAATGATTTTAATGCTCTGTTGTTTGGTCCTACAACAGTTCTTCCGCGTCTACCATTATCAATTAAAGCATCTACTGCTTCTTGTAACATACGTTTTTCGTTTCTTACAATGATTTCAGGTGCGCCCATTTCCAATAGTCTTTGTAAACGGTTGTTTCTGTTGATTACACGTCTGTACAAATCGTTTAAGTCAGATGTTGCAAAACGTCCACCGTCTAATTGTACCATTGGTCTCAAATCCGGAGGAGTTACAGGAAGTACATCCATAATCATCCAAGTCGGATCTGTTTCAGAAGAAATTAATGAATCTAGTAATCTTAAGCGTTTGATAAGTTTACTTTTCTTTTGAACTGAATTTACTGTTCCTGCTAATTCTGTTCTGATTTCTTCTGCAAGTTCTTTTGTATTGATTTCAGATAGAAGTTCTTTTATAGCTTCAGCACCGATTCCTACTTTTAATTCAGAATCTTCATGTTCTGCCATGTAATCTTCATATTCTTCTTCTGATAATAATTGTAATTTTTTGAATTCACTTTCACCTGGATCAAGAACTACATAGTTGTTGAAGTAGATAACTTGTTCCAAATCTTTTAAAGTCATATCTAAAAGTAAGCCTAAATATGAAGGTATACCTTTTAAGAACCAAATGTGAGAAACAGGAGCTGCAAGTTTAATGTGTCCCATTCTTTGACGTCTTACTTTACTGTCTGTAACTTCAACGCCGCAACGTTCACAAATGATACCTTTATGTCTTACTCTTTTATATTTACCGCAATAGCATTCCCAGTCTTTTGAAGGTCCAAAAATTCTTTCGCAGAATAGACCGTCTCTTTCTGGTTTTAATGTACGGTAGTTAATTGTTTCCGGTTTAGTAACTTCACCGTATGACCATTTAAGTATTCTTTCCGGTGAAGCGATACTAATTCGTATATAGTCAAAATAATCTATGCTTGTTGACATTTTCTATTTATCTCCTTTTTAGTGGGGGGAAAATAGTTTCCCCCTTTCAAGTAATTTTCCTATAAATCTCCGAATGTAGTCGGTGTTTCAAAGAAGTTGATATTTAACAACTCAGAATCCATATCTGATAGAACTCTTCTTGGAGCTGATTTTCTTAAATCGTCCATATCAGTCATTAAGTCTACTTCTTGACCGTCTTTTTTCGCTACCGTAATATCCAAACCGATACTTTGTAATTCTCTTACAAGTACTTTGAATGATTCAGGAATACCCGGTCTTGGAATGTTGTCACCTTTTACGATTGCTTCATATGCTCTGTTTCTACCGTTAACATCATCTGATTTGATTGTTAACATTTCTTGTAGAGTATATGCTGCACCGTATGCTTCTAATGCCCAAACTTCCATTTCACCGAATCTTTGACCACCAAATTGAGCTTTACCGCCAAGTGGTTGTTGTGTAACAAGTGAGTATGGACCAGTAGAACGAGCGTGAATTTTGTCGTCTACTAAGTGGACAAGTTTAAGTATATATGAAAGACCTACTGCAACAGGTTCGTCAAATGGTTCACCTGTTCTACCATCGATAAGTCTTACTTTACCATCTTCATTTACCCAATCACAACCAGATTCTTTAATACCTTTTAGTAATTCTGCTTTAGTTGCTCTTTCTGATTGGTTATCACCGTATCTTTCGTCGAAAGATGGTGTTTCATAGTAGTTGCCTGTCAAGTATGCTGCCAAACCTAATAATAATTCATAAGTTTGACCAACGTTCATACGAGAAGGTACACCTAGTGGGTTCAATACGATATCTACTGGAGTTCCGTCTGGTAAGAATGGCATATCTTCTTTTGGTAATATTCTAGATACGATACCTTTGTTACCGTGACGTCCAGAAAGTTTGTCACCTACAGAAACTTTACGTTTTTGTGCGATGTATACTCTGATAACTGTATTAGCTCCTGGTGGTAATTCATCACCTTTTTCTCTATCGAATACTTTTACGTCAAGTACTCTACCGCCTTCTCCGTGAGGAACTCTTAATGAGTTATCTTTTACATCTCTTGCTTTTTCAGCGAAGATTGCACGTAGAAGTTTTTCTTCTGGTGGGTGTTCAGATTCACCTTTTGGTGTAACTTTACCTACCAATATATCGTCTGCATAAACTCTTGCACCGATACGAACAATACCACGTTCATCTAAGTGTCTCAAAGCATCTTCTGAAACGTTTGGTATTTCACGTGTAATCTCTTCAGGTCCAAGTTTTGTTTGACGAGCATCTATTTCTAATTTTTCAATGTGAACTGATGTGAAGATGTCATCGTGAACGCATCTTTCTGATAACAAGATAGCATCTTCGTAGTTATAACCTTCCCAAGGCATATACGCTACAATTACGTTTTTACCTAATGAAAGTTCTCCGCAGTTAGTAGAAGCACCATCGGCAATTACATCGCCTTCTTTTACTTTATCACCTTCGTGAACTAAAGGTTTTTGGTTGATACAAGTATCTTGGTTACTTCTTACATATTTCATTAATGTATGTACGTGTGGTTTGTTGTGAATATCGCGGATAATAATTTCTTCACCCACTACTCTTTCAACTACACCGTCGCAATCAGAGATTACAACCATACCAGAGTCTCTAGCAGCTCTTTTTTCCATACCTGTACCAACAACCGGTCTTTGAGTAATTAAAAGAGGTACTGATTGACGTTGCATGTTTGAACCCATCAATGCACGGTTAGCATCGTCGTGTTCGATGAATGGGATTAATGATGTCGCAACTGAAATGATTTGGATTGGTGATACACCAACGAAGTCAACTTTGCTTGATTGATCCATTGTAAATTCAGATCTGTAACGAACCGGTACATATTCATCTTTGAATGTGCCATCTGGGTTTAGTTGAACGTCAGCAGGAGCGCAACGGAATTCTTCGTCTTCGTCTGCTGTCATATAAACAACTTCGTCTGTTACTTTTCCATCTTTAACTACAAAGAACGGAGCTTCTACGAAACCGTAATCATTTACTTTTGCGTGTGTAGCTAATGAACCGATCAAACCTGCGTTTGGACCTTCAGGTGTTTCAATAGGACAAATACGTCCGTAGTGTGATGGGTGAATATCACGAACTGCGAAACCTGCACGTTCTCTCATCAAACCGCCAGGTCCTAATGCTGAAATACGTCTTTTGTGAGTTAATTCAGCTAGTGGGTTAATTTGGTCCATGAACTGTGATAATTGTGATGATCCGAAGAATTCTTTTAATGAAGCAACTAATGGTTTAGTGTTCAATAAGTTCAACGGAGTAAGTGTTTCAGAATCTTGTAGAGTCATTCTTTCTTTTACAATTCTTTCGATTCTTGATAAACCTACTCTGAATTGGTTTTGTAACAATTCACCTACAGATCTGATTCTTCTGTTTCCTAAGTGGTCGATATCATCAACTGTTCCTTCATCATATGTTAAATTGATTAAGTATTCGATTGATGCAACGATATCTTGAACTGTTAATGTTCTTTGGTTTTTAGGAATATTTAAGTTTAATTTTTTATTTAATTTATAACGACCTACACGACCAATATCGTATTTCTTTTCATCAAAGAAACGAGCTTCTAATATTGAACGTCCGCCTGCTGCTGATGCAGGATCGCCAGGTCTTAATTTTTTATATACTTCAATTAATGCATCATCTGTTGTTTCTGCTGTGTCTTTATCCAATGTTTTCTTCAAGAATTCAAAGTGAGTGAATAAAGTTTCCATTTCAGAAACTGTGATACCCATAGCTTTTAATAATGTTGTAGCTAAGATTTTTCTGTTTTTATCGATTTTAACGTAAATAATATCGTTAGAATCAGTTTCTATTTTCAACCAAGCTCCACGGTTAGGAATCATAGTTGCGTTATATAAACGTTTTCCAGCTGGAGAAATTTCACGTTTGAAGTAAACACCAGGAGAACGAACGATTTGTGAAACGATTACACGTTCAGCACCATTTACAATGAAAGTACCTTTGTCTGTCATTGTAGGAATATCGCCGATGTATACTTCTTGTTCTTTGATTTCACCGCTGTCACGGTTTACTAATCTTACCATTACGCGTAATTGTTTTGCATATGTTGCGTCATGGATTCTTGCTTCTTCAATTGTATACTTTGCGTTGTCGAAAGTATAGTTTGGTAAGAAGTGTAATTCTAATCTGCCTGTATAGTCTTTAATAGGAGAAAAAGATAGTAATTCTTCTTTCAAACCTTCTTTTAAAAACCATTCAAACGATTTTTTTTGCACTTCAATAAGGTCTGGTAAATCATCCAAGCGAGTATGTGGAATACCCATTGGAGTTACTCTTTCTGCATATTTTGTGTTAGACATTAATTCACCTCGTCTATGTGTACGTACTATATAAAAAATTGTATTTATTTCTTTGGAAATTTTTATTACAATTAAAAAATCTAACTTGAGGCTGTAAACCTTTCATTTTACTGAACTTCAGCTTAATGAACTTTTATGTTTAAATTCAATTTAGGCATAGTACACCTAACTTAAATTTACCATGTTACTTAATCATAATACATCAATTTTTATCGTCAAGAAAATATCGCTTAATTTAAAAAAATATGTTAAAATTTTGTTACATTATGTTAAAGCCTTGATTTTATTATATGAAAAGCTTGATTATACCTATGTTTTAGTGTCAAGTCTGGACATAATAACTTTTCATATTATGATGTATTAATTAAAGGGGTATATATGAAAAAATTTATATTATTATTATGTTTTTTAATGTTAGGGAAAGCTGCATTATCAGCAGATATAGAGCCGATTAAAAAAATAGAAAATATTCCATCTGAAATTGTTCTTACTGGAAATTTGGTTTTTGATTGGTTGGATATTTCTCAAGTTCAAAGAGATGCTGTGATTGATAAGTATCAAAAAGAACTTTTTGATGAAAATACTATATATAAATATAATAAAAAACAGTTCAAATCAGAATATCAGGATTTTTTGAAAGATAAAGAATATAAAAGGCCTTATATGCTTGTTAAAAATGGTGTAAAAGAGACTGATACAGCA
>CAUDIU010000035.1 GCA_958449715.1 uncultured Clostridium sp.
GATACTCCTTTCCTTTCATCATCGTAAATGCATTAAAAAAATAAATATTTTGTAATATTTTATATTTGTGTTAAATTTATTGGTGTTAGATTATTGTAACGAAGGAAATGAAGACTATGACTGAAAATGCTGAAATGCCTAATGAAACGGAAGATCGTCAAAGAATACTTTTAGCTGATGATGAAGCAAGTATCAGACGTATTTTAGAAACAAGATTAAAAATGGCTGGTTATGATGTATATACTGCACAAGATGGAGAAGAAGCTGTAAATGCTTTTAATAAATATAATCCAGATTTAGTAGTATTAGATGTAATGATGCCAAAAATGGACGGTTATGGTGTAACTAGAGAGATTAGAAGAACTTCTGATGTTCCTATTATTATATTAACAGCATTAGGAGATGTATCAGAAAGAATTACAGGATTAGAATTGGGTGCAGATGATTATGTAATTAAACCATTCAGTCCAAAAGAATTGGAAGCTCGTGTAAAAGCTGTTTTACGTCGTACTAATAATAGAGAAACAGTAACTCCTACAGGTAAAGTTACTAAGAATGTAATTACTACAGGAAATATTAAAATTGATACAGCTCGTCGTCAAGTATTTAGAAAAAATGAAAGAATCCGCTTGACAGGTATGGAATTTAGCTTATTAGAATTGTTAGTAAATAATTCTGGTCAAGCTTTTTCAAGAAATGAAATCTTGCAACATGTATGGGCATATCCACCAGATCATCGTATTGATACTCGTGTAGTAGATGTTCATATATCAAGACTTCGTTCAAAATTAGAATCAGATCCTGCAAATCCAGAGCTTATATTAACAGCTCGTGGAATAGGTTACATGTTTCAGCGTATAAATTAGTTTTCTGTTTAATATATAAGTAAAAAAGTTCCGTTATAAATGCGGAACTTTTTTTATAAAAGCTCTTGATTTCAATAATTTTTATGCTACTATAAAATAGTAACAGATGGCGTCTGTCGTCAAGCGGTTAAGACCTCGGATTGTGGTTCCGATATGCATGGGTTCGAATCCCATCAGACGCCCCATTTATTAAAATTGATCCTTCGGGGTCTTTTTTATTAGGTATATGCTTGTTTCGAGGGTTCTAACCTTAGAATTTACCCTAAGTGTTATTTGATTAAATAAATATATACAAAAAAAAAGACGTTTTTAATAACGTCTTTTTTTTTATTATTCTGTAGTATTGATTTTTATTTTAAATTTTCTTTAAAGAAAGATGAAATTTTTTCAAATGGTATTTTTTCAAGGTTATCATATAAATCTACATGATTTGCTCCTTCAATAATGAGGAGTTCTTTATTTGTTCCTTTTAATTTTTTGTATGCATCTTCGCTAAAATATCTGCTGTGGGCATTTTCTCCATGAATCATTAAAACAGGAGTTCTTATTTCATTGCTATATGCTAAAATTGGAAGATTTATTAAAGACAAAGTTGAAGTTTGATTCCAATTTCCGTTTGAATTTATTGAGTTTTTATGGAAACCTCTTTTGGTTTTGTAATATCCGTAATAGTCTTTAACGAATTGTGGTTCAGAACCTGTTAATTTATCTGGAAGTCCTGTTGCTTTTGCATATGTCCCATTTTTATAATCAAGAGTTCTTTGTTTATTTAGAGCAACTTTTAAATCATAACGACCATTTTCATCTATTGAATCATTATATCCTTTTGCACTTACTCTTGTCATATCATACATAGTAGATGTTACAGTTGCTTTAATTCTTGTATCAATTTGAGCTGCATTTAGTGCAAATCCGCCAAAGCCACAAATTCCCAATATACCTATTTTATCTGGATTAATATTTTCGTTGTTGCTTAAAAAATCAACAGCTGCACTAAAATCTTCTGTATTAATATCAGGTGAGGCAATATTTCTTGGAGTACCAGAGCTTTCTCCAGTGTATGAAGGGTCAAAGGCAAGAGTAATGAAACCTTTTTCTGCAAGCGTTTGTGCATACAACCCTGAAGCTTGTTCTTTTACTGCACCAAAAGGTCCTGAAATCGCAATTGCAGGAAGCTTATCACCTTTTTTAATATTTTTAGGAATATATAAATCTCCAACTAATTTTATTCCAAAACGATTTACAAATTCTACTTTTTGAATATTTACTTTGTCACTTTTTGGGAAAACTTTATCCCAGTTATTTTCTTTTGCTTGGCTCATTTCTTGTACTCCTATAATTAGTAAAAATATTAACAAAAATATTGATAAAAGTTTTTTAAGCATATTTTACTCCTTTATTGAAGAAATCAACTAATTTTGTCACAACTTGATTAACAAATTCTGGTTTATCGTATAAATCTACGTGAGTTGCTCCATGAATAGTATAAATTTCTTTTGGATCTTTGGCTTTATTGTATGCGTCATTGGTAAAATATAATGTATCTGCTTCACTTCCGACTATAAATAATAGAGGACGCGGTGATACTGTATCAATATGGCTGAATGCGTCCCATGCCGCAAGTTTGTCATTGCTAGATACTAGATATTTATTGACAGAAGTTGGATATGAACATCTATCTGTTCTGTAATATTCATATGCTTCTTTTTGAATTACTGATGTGTTCTCATCAATATCTGCTTCTGATTTTGGAACATAATTCCAGTATAGAGGAGCTTCTCCTCTTGCTTCTTTAGTTCTTGCATCTGCAACTTCTTGCAATAGTTTTTGCATAAAGTTTTCAATGTTTACCCCAGGAAAACCATTTTTTGCGCTGTCTCCAACGTCCCAAGTACTAATTCCTGCTGCAGCTTTAATTCTTATTTCTGTTTGGGTTGCATTCATAGTATAGCCTGCACCTGCACAAATTCCCATTGCACCAATTTTATTTTCATCTACATAAGGAAGTGATACAATATAGTCTACTGCACTTCTAATATCCTCTACTCTTGATGTTGGATCTTCTAAATATCTAGGTAGACCTTCACTTTCGCCCTGATGAGAAGCATCAAAAGCTAATGCAATATAACCGTTTTGAGCTAGATTCCAAGCATAAAGAGAGGAACATTGTTCTTTTACACCTCCACCTGGATGTGTAACTACTATTGCCGGATATTTTTTATTTTTATCAAAATTGTTTGGAAAAAATATTAGTCCGGCGATGTTTAGATCAAATTTTTTAAACCATACTTTTTGGCCTTCTTGATAGTGTGTTTCGTATTGCATAAATTTTAAACCTCAATTTTTTTTATTACTTTTGCGGGATTCCCGCCAACAATTGTGTTCTTTTTCACATTTTTCGTGACTACAGCACCTGCAGCAATGATTGCTCCATCTTCAATTGTTACTCCTGGTAAGATTGTTGCATTTGCTCCTATCCACACGTTATTACCAATTTTTACGGGTTTGGGTAAAATTGATGCTCTTAATTCAGGGATAGGATTGTGGTTTAATGTCGCAATTACAACATTGTGACCTATTAGGACATTATTCCCGATAGTTATTCCTCCTTGATCTTGAAAATGGCAGCAAGAATTTATAAATACGTTTTTACCTAAATGTATATTTTTTCCGCAATTAGTGTAAAATGGTGGAAATAATCTAAATGTTTTATCAATCGGTTTATTTATTAGGCGGAAAAATAATTCTCTGACTTTTTCAGGTGGATTATATTTATTATTAAGTTCATCAGATAGTTTCATTGCTTCATCAGATAATATTGTCATATATTCAAGAATGTCTGAGTTTGCTGGAACTTCTTTCCCGCTATTTAAGTGTTCTAAAAATTTATTTAAATCCATAAGCAATTATCCTTTGTTGTTTTTATTATTTATTATTTTTCTATAAATAGCAAATACTTATATAGTATAATTATATATGCTTGACAAGCATATATAAATTTATTATATTAAGTTTATGGAAATCCGTTTATTAAGATATTTTTTAGCTGTTGCTCAGGAAGAAAGTATTTCAAAAGCTGCTGAACTTCTTCATATTACTCAGCCTACTCTTTCAAGGCAATTGATGGATTTAGAAAAAGAATTAAATACTAAGTTGTTGATAAGGGGTAAGCGTAATAAAAAAATTACTCTAACAGAAGATGGTAAATTATTAAAATCAAGAGCTCAGGAAATAATAGAACTCACGAATAAGACAGAATCAGAGTTTTTATTTGGAGATAAAAATATATCTGGTGATATTTTTATAGGTGGTGGTGAGACTGATGCAATTAGAGTAATAGCAAGGACTATTAAACGTTTGTCTTTAGAATATCCTAATATAAAATATCATTTTTACAGTGGTAATGGAGAAGATGTTACAGAGAAGCTAAATAAAGGTTTATTGGATTTTGGTGTTTTTATAGAGCCTATTGATAAAAAAGAATATGGTTTTATTCAATTGCCTCAAAATGATACTTGGGGAATTTTGATGCGAAAAGATTCTGATTTAGCTAAGAAGGAATATATTGAACCTGAAGATTTAATAAACATACCATTATTTTCTTCTCGTCAGTATCTTGTAAAAAATCTTATATCTGGGTGGTTAGGTTTTGATTTTGAAAAATTGAATATAATTGGTTCTTATAATTTGCTATATAATGCATCGGTAATGGTTGAAGAAGGTTTAGGATATGCTTTGTGTATTGATAAATTAATAAATATATCCGGTGATAGTAAACTGTGTTTTAAACCATTAAAACCAAAACTTGAGGCAGGAATTTTAGTTGCTTGGCCAAAAAATCAACCTCTTTCGAAAATTGCTAAATTATTTATACAAAAATTACAAGAAGAAATCACAGATTAAAAATATTATTTTTTAGTGTTTGTTTTTCAAGATTTAATAAATTTTTTTTTAGATTAATACCTCCAGCATATCCAGTTAAATTGCCATTAGAACCGATTACTCTGTGACAAGGAATAATTATTGCAATAGGATTTTTATTATTAGCCATTCCAACAGCTCTAGAAGCATTTTTATTCCCAATATTTTCTGCAATTTCTTTATAAGTTGCAGTTTTACCATATGGTATTTTTTGTAATTCTTTCCATACTTTTATTTGGAATTCTGTTCCATTTGCTGAAATTGGAATATCAAAAGATTTTCTCTTCCCCGCAAAATATTCTTTTAATTGAGAATAAGTTTTCTTGATTAAGGGTGTTTCTTTAGGAGTGTAATTAAGATTAACAAAAGAAACATTACAGATGTAATTATCTTTTTCTGCAATGTATATTTTCCCAATTACAGTGTCGTAAGAATATTGGTACAAATTTAAGATTCCTTTAAATGTTTTACATGTTTATAAATGTATAAAACACCTAGAACTCCAAAAATTAGAACTATTGCAATATCAAATTTATGCCAAATATGTTTGAAGGCTTCCATATTTTGTCCCATTTTTACTCCGACATAAACTAATACGTAGCTCCATACCAATGAGCCTAAGAAAGTTAGAGTAAAGAATATTCTTTTTTTAGCTCTTAAAATCCCAGCAGGAAGTGAAATGAATGTTCTTACAACAGGTAGCATTCTGCATAAGAAAAATGCCCAGTCTCCGTATTTTTCTACCCATTTATCAGCTTCTTCAAGATCTTTATGTGAGATAAGGAAGTATTTTCCGTATTTTTCGACGAATTTTCTTCCACCGAAATATCCAAGATAGTATGATGGGATTGATCCTAAAACGCAACCAAATGCACCTGCAAATGCTGCTACGTGAAAATTCATTTCGCCTTTGCTTACAATGTAGCCAGCAAAAGGTAATATTGCTTCACTAGGCAATGGGATGTTGCATGATTCGATTGCCATAAGTAAACTAATTCCCCAAGGGCCCATAAGTGTTATTATATGCTCAATAAAGTTAATTAAATGTGCTAAAATTGAGTTTATAAATTCCATAATTCCTCCTCTTATTCAAAATTATTGTATCAAAAAAATGTTTTATTTTGACAATATTAAAAATTTATACTAACATAACTTTACTGAAATGAAAGGAGTTTGGTTATGAATAATTTTGAATTATTTTGTCCTACAAGAGTTGTGTTTGGAAAAGGCTCGATTGCAAAACTTCCGCAATTAATTGATAAATCTAAGAAAATATTAATTACTTACGGTGGTGGCTCTATTAAAAAGAATGGAGTTTATGATCAGGTCAAAAAAGCATTGGAAGGATATAATGTTTTAGAATTTGGTGGAATTGAGCCAAATCCTAAGTACGAAACATTAATGAAAGCTGTTGAAATTGTAAAAAAAGAAGGTGTTGATTTTCTTTTAGCTGTTGGTGGCGGATCAACATTAGATGGTACAAAATTTATTGCTGCCGCTTCAAAATATTTTGGAGAAAAAGACGCTTATGACTACTTTATGGTAGAACAAAATCCTGTAACAGATGCATTACCATTGGCTGATGTAATTACATTACCGGCAACAGGTTCTGAGATGAATAACGGAGCTGTTATATCAAGAATTTCAACAGATGAAAAATTAGCTTTTCAGTGGGAACCGCTATATCCTAAATTTTCAATTATTGATCCGCAAGTTACATTCAGCTTGCCTCAAAAACAAACTATAAATGGCATTGTAGATACATTTGTACATGTTATGGAACAATACTGTACTTATGATGTAAATTCTCCGCTTCAAGATGATTGGGCATTAGGAATTTTAAGAACTCTTATTAAAGAAGCTCCAAAAGTATTAGCGGATCCAAATGATTATGATGCAAGAGCTAATATTTTTTGGTGTGCAACTTGCGGTCTAAATTATTGGATTGCTCAAGGTGTACCTCAAGATTGGGCTACACATATGATAGGACATGAATTAACAGCATTTTATGGTATTGACCATGGTCAAAGTTTAGCAATTATTGAACCAAGACTTTTAAGAAATCAAAAGGTTAGCAAATCAAAGAAATTAGCAAAACTCGCAAGAGAAGTCTTTGGTATTAATGAACCCGTTGACCTGAAAGCTGCTGATATTGTTATTGATCATATTGAAGCTTTCTTTAATTCATTAGGTATGAAAACTAAATTAGCTGATTATGATATTAATTCAGAAGAAGCTGCAGAAAAAATAAGAGATAGATTTGCAAAACGAGGAGTTGTGCTTGGTGAAAAAGGTGCAATAAACTCAGATGTTGCATATGATATTGTAAAAGCTTCATAGAATAAAAAAGAATAATTTAAAACTTAGAGAAAAAGCAGGGCTAACTGCCCTGCTTTTTCTCTATTACTTGCACAAATTCTTTTTTGCGGTATGATTAATTCACATGTATTAATTAATTATAAAGGATTTAGAAATGAAAGTTACATTAGAAAAAGAAAAAGAAAATGTTGTAAAATTAGATATTACAATTCCAGCAAAAGATGCTACAGAAGCTTATAACAAAGCTGTTCAAAGAATTTCTCAATATGTAAATATTGATGGTTTTAGAAAAGGAAAAGCTCCTCGAGCAGTAGTAGAAAGACATGTTGGAACTGAAAGAATTAAACAAGAAGCTATTGAAAGTTTGATGCCAAAAGCTATTAATCAAGCTGTTGTTGATAATAATTTAGATATTATTGCTCAACCATATATTACAAATTACAATTTTAATATTGGTGAAGATTTAACAGTTACTGCTAAAGCTGAATTAAGACCGGAAGTTACTTTAGGTCAATACAAAGATTTAACTTTAGAAATTAAAGATTCTCCAATTGAAGCAGATGCTATGCAAAAATCAATAGATAATCTTTTAAATCAACACAGCACTCAAGAAACTGTAATTGATAGACCTACAAAAGATACTGATATCGCAGTAATTGATTTTGATGGTTACGCTAATGGTGAAAAAATTCAAGGTGGCGAAGCTAAAAATTATCCGCTAGATTTAGCTCATTCAAACTTCATTCCTGGATTTGCAGAACAACTTGTTGGTAAAAATCTAAATGATGAGTTTGAAATCAAGGTAACTTTCCCAGAAAATTACCACGATGAAAAATTGAAAGGTCAACCTGCAACTTTCAAAATTAAAATTAATGAAATCAAAGAAAAGAAATTACCAGAATTAAATGATGAATTTGCTCAAAAAGTTGGACCTTTTAAAACAGTTGATGAATTAAAAGCTGATATTCAAAAATATTTAGAATCTCAAAGAGAAAGAACTAACAAACAAAATTCTGAAAATGAAGTATTTAAAACAGTAATTGAGTCTGCAAAAGTAGAAATTCCTCAATCTATGATTGATAGAGAAGCTAATTCTCTAAGAGAAGAATATAAACAAAGATTAGCTGCTCAAGGTATTAATTGGGAAGCTCTTGTAAAATCTCAAGGGGAAGATCAATTATTGAAAAATTTAAATGATGATGCATTGGTAAGAATTAAAAATTCTCTAGTAATTGATAAAATTGCTAAAGAAGAAAATATTAAATTAGAACAAAAAGATATTGAAACTAAGTTTGCTCAATTGGGTGCAGCTTATGGTTTGAAACCTCAAGATTTAATTAAACAAATTGGTCAAAATCCTGAAGTTCTTGCTTCTATTTCTCAACAAGCAATGAATGATAAGGTTAGAGATTTCTTAATGGAAAATAACAAAGTAGAAATCAAATAGTTAATCAAAAATAATATATGTGCCGTATTTACAACGGCACATTTTTGATTAATATTAAGTAGAGTTATATAATTTAATTAGTAAAAAAGTTGTAGAGGAGTAACAGACCTCTTATTATTATAAAAGTCGATTGGTAGTCGGCGGAAAGGGTAAAAAAAATGAGCTTTGTACCGGTAGTAATTGAACAATCAAGCAGAGGCGAACGTTCTTTTGATATATTTTCAAGATTATTAAGAGAAAGAATTATTTTCTTAGGA
The DNA here is from genome assembly GCA_958449715.1 of uncultured Clostridium sp. Lineage (GTDB taxonomy): Bacteria > Cyanobacteriota > Vampirovibrionia > Gastranaerophilales > Gastranaerophilaceae > Stercorousia. The sequence continues at coordinate 8,811 of CAUDIU010000035.1, forward strand.
ACTCCTATTGACGATATGGTAGCAAATTTGGTTGTTGCTCAATTATTGTTATTGGATAGCGAAAATCCAGAAAAAGATATTATGCTATATATTAACAGCCCTGGTGGATCTGTAACTGCAGGTTTCGCTATTTATGACACTATGCAGCATATTAGAGCTGATGTATCTACTATTTGTTTAGGTCAAGCAGCTTCTATGGGTGCATTCCTTCTATCTTCAGGTGCTAAAGGTAAGAGAATGGCATTACCTCATTCTCGTGTATTAATTCACCAACCTTTAGGTGGAGCTCAAGGTCAAGCTACTGATATCGAAATTCAAGCAGCTGAAATTATTAGAATTAAAAAATCATTAAATGAAATTTTAGCTTCTAATACAGGTCAGTCAATTAAGAAAATTGAAAAAGATACTGATCGTGATTATATCATGACTCCTGCTGAAGCTCTTGAATATGGTATGATCGATAAAGTTGTTACTCGTGACGCTTTGAAATAATAAAAATATAAGTTTGTAATATTAAGTCTGTCTTTAAATAGACAGAAAGGGTAAAATAAAATGCCAAAACATGATGATAGCAGATTAAAATGTTCATTTTGCGGAAAATCTCAGGATCAAGTAAAAAAATTGATTGCTGGTCCTGAAGTATATATTTGTGATGAATGTGTTGATTTGTGTAATCAAATTCTTGATGAAGAATTTTTTGAAAATAAAGATAAAGAAGGTACAGAGTCTGACAAATCAGCAGAAGAAAAACCTATTCCAAAACCTCATGAAATTAAGGCTTATCTTGATGAATATATTGTTGGTCAAGATGACGCTAAAAAGGTTTTGTCAGTAGCTGTTTATAACCACTATAAACGTTTAAAACATAATAAAGAAGCTGATTTGAAAGAAAATGTAGAAATTCAAAAATCAAATATTCTTTTAGTTGGTCCTACAGGTTCTGGTAAAACACTTTTAGCTCAAACTTTAGCTAAAATGTTAGATGTTCCTTTTGCGGTTGCAGATGCGACTACATTGACAGAAGCTGGTTACGTAGGTGATGACGTTGAGAATATTTTATTACGTCTTTATCAAAATGCTGAATTTGATTCTTCAAAAGCAGAACGCGGAATTATTTATATAGATGAAATTGATAAAATTTCAAGAAAATCTGAAAATACATCAATTACACGTGATGTATCAGGTGAAGGTGTACAACAAGCATTGTTAAAAATGATTGAAGGTACAGTTGCTCATGTTCCTCCTCAAGGAGGAAGAAAGCATCCTCATCAAGAATTTATTGAAATTGATACAAGTAACATCTTATTTATAGTTGGTGGTGCTTTTGTTGGCTTAGAAAAAATTGTTGAACGTAGAGCTGGAGAAGGTACATCTGTTGGTTTCGGAGCTAAAGCTCCTATGACTCAAGCAGAAAAAGATGCAGCTGCTGTTCGCATGTTGAAAAAATTACAGCCTGAAGACTTGTTAAAATTTGGTTTAATACCTGAATTTATCGGTCGTGTTCCAATTTATGCAGTTCTAGATGAATTAAATGAAAAAACATTAAAAATGATTTTGACAGAACCTAAAAATGCTGTTTTAAAACAGTATAAATGCTTATTGGAAATGGATGGTGTTGATTTAGAATTTGAGCCAGAGGCTATCGATTTAATTGCTCAGGAAGCTATTAAACGCAAAACTGGAGCAAGAGCATTAAGATCTATTGTAGAAGAGATAATGCTTGATGTTATGTATGATGTTCCTACTAAAAAGGATATGACAAAATTCACGGTTACTGCTGATATGGTAAGGAACAGAAAAAATGCAGAGGTTGTTAAATTACCAACTTCCTCAAAGGAAAAAGAAATAACAGCATAAAGGCGGGATTTAATCCCGCTTTTTTATTGTCGTTTGTTGAATTGACATGAAACTTAATATATTTGTAAATTACTCGTATTTATGAAAAAATAGATATATGAATGATAGCAAAACACTTATTTTAATTGATGGTCATGCGTTAGCTTTTAGGCAATATTACGCATTAGAGAGAACTAATATGAGAACATCTGATGGTGTTCCTACTTGGGCTGTTTATGGCTTTTTTAAAGCGATTTTTGATTTACTAAAAAATGAAAATTTGAATCCAGATGCAATAGCAGTTGCTTTTGATGTAAGTCATAAAACTTTTAGAACTGAGACTTATTCTGATTATAAGTGTAATCGTTCAGCGATGCCTGATTCTATGCAGGCGCAAATGGGACTGATTTATGAAGGATTAAGAGCTTTTAATATTCCTATTTATACAAAAGAAGGTTTTGAAGCTGATGATGTAATTGGTACTATTTCAAAAAAAGCATGTGAGTTAGGACATAAAGTTCTGATTTTAACAGGTGACCAAGATGCTTTTCAGCTTGTTGACAAAGACGGTTGTGTAAAAGTTATTTTGCCTACAAAAGGTGAACTTGTTGAATATAATTGGGATAAGATTTTTGATAAATTAGGTGTTTATCCAAATCAGGTTATTGACTATAAAGGTCTGCGTGGTGATGTATCTGATTGTATACCAGGAGTTAAAGGTATTGGAGAAAAGACGGCTCAAAAACTATTAGCCAGATATGGTACTTTAGATGCTATTTTAAATGATTGCGAGAATATTCCAGAAAAAGCTGTTAGAGAAAAAATTTGTTCAGGTATTGAACAGGCTAAGATGAGTCAATATCTTGCAACTATCGTAAGAGATCTTGATGTTAATTTTGATTTTGACAGTGCAAAAATTAATCTTCCAGATGTGTCAGTTGTTACTGAATTTTTGAAGAAAATGCAGTTTTATACATTTATCAAAAACATAAATGAAATTTTATATTCTTTTGATAAAATAGAAAGAACTGCTCCTGTTGCACCTGATGCTAATTCTTCGGATTCAATGCAGTTAGGATTCTTCGCTGAAGCTGTAAATGAAGAAATTAATAAAGAATTCAAATGTGAGTTTGATAAAAAATTAATTACTGATTCCAGAGATTTTTCTGATATGTTAAATGAGTTAAGAAGTCAGTCTTTAATTGCTTTCAATATTTATGCTGATGTAAAAAATGCAGTTGATTCAAAAGTTATAGGATTTGCTTTTGCTTATAATAAAGATATTGCAGCTGATAAACATATTACTTTTAATGATTCTGGTTTTATTACAAAGACTTTTTATATTCCAATAAGCCATTCAAATATTGCAAATCAATTGCGATTAGAAGATGTGATTAATGATTTGAAATCAATATTTGAAAATGAAACAATTCATAAGACAACTTACAATGCTAAAAATGCATATAATATTTTAAGAAATTTAGGGATTTTATCAAAATCTATTATTTTTGATATTGCCCTTGCAAGTTATGTAAAAGATCCTCAAAGAAATCATGAATTAGATGTTCAATCAATGGAACACTTAAATCATGCAATCACGCCTTTTGCTCCATTTGAGAAGAATAAGAAAAAACAAATTTCTTTTTCTGATGCTCCGGTTGAGAGTATATTGAATTATTCTTCAGATGAGTCTTTTACAATATTAGAATTAACTAAATATTGGATAAATAATCTTGATAAAAAAGAGTTAGAATTAACTTATGATATAGAAGTTCCTTTGACTTTTGTGCTTGCAGATATGGAATACACTGGTGTTTCAGTTGATGAAAATTATCTACGCAAACTTACTATTTCTATGAATAATAAGTTGTCAAAAATAGAAGGTCGAATTTATGAGATTGCTGGCGAAATATTTAATATAAATTCTCCAAGACAAGTTGGTGAAGTTCTATTTGAAAAATTAGGTCTTAAAGCAAAGAAAAAGCGTGGTAAGGCTAATTATTCGACCAATGCAGCTGTGTTAGAAGAATTGGCTGAAGAATATGAAATCGCACAGTTAATTTTGGATTATCGCAAGTTTGCAAAGTTGAAATCAACTTATACAGAGGCGTTACCTGCTTTGATTGATAGAAAAGATAATAGAATTCACACAACTTATAATCAGACTGTGACTGCTACAGGTCGATTATCTTCTTCTAATCCTAATCTGCAAAATATTCCTATTCGAACAGAAGAAGGTAATAAAATTAGAAATGCTTTTGTATCTGGTGATAAAGAGAATGGTTTGATATTATCAGCTGATTATTCTCAAATAGAATTGCGATTATTAGCTCATATTACTCAAGATAAACATCTTTTAGAAGCATTTAATAGTGGTGTTGATGTCCATACGCTGACAGCTTCTAAAGTTTTTGATGTCCCAGTTGAAGCTGTGACTAAAGAAATGCGTTATAAGTCAAAAGCTGTAAATTTTGGGATTATTTATGGACAAAGTAAGTATGGGCTTGCAAAATCTTTAGGTATTTCTAATGCTGATGCAGAAACTTTTATTGAAAAATATTTCGCAACCTATCCTAGAGTTAAAGCTTATATGGAAGGTACTGTGCTTGAAGCGGAAGAAAAAGGCTTTGTTGAAACTATTTTTGGAAGAAAGCGTTATCTTGCAACAGAATTATCAAGCTCTAATGGTATGATTAGAGAGTTTGCAAAAAGAGCAGCAATTAATCAGCCAATACAAGGTACAGCGGCTGATTTAATGAAAATTGCTATGATTGATTTTTCTAAAAAGTTAAAAGAAAATAATCTTAAGTCTAAAATGATTATGCAAGTTCACGATGAACTTGTGGTTGAGGTTGTGAAATCAGAACTTGATATTGTGACTAATCTTGTAAAAGAAGCGATGGAGCTTCAACAGCCTTTATCCGTCCCTTTAATTGTAGATGTAAATGTAGGTGAATCATGGAAAGAGTTATAAAATATATATTGTTAGTTATAAGTTTTGTCTTTATTTTTTCAGCTTTCCCCGTAAAGGCTGAAGATGGAATGCCTTTGAGTACACTTATTACTCCTCAGAATGTTAATTTTAATACTTGTACCAGAACTTATATTCTGCCAGCAGATAAATTATTTTATATGGCTATTGCAAGTGCAAATGCTAATAGATTTGAAATTGACGAAATTCAATCTAAGACAGGATATATTTTATTTACAGCTGTAAATAAACAATATCTTGCAAGTATTGTAGAGGTTGATTCTACTCATTCAATGTTGAAAATTACTCCTACTAATAATAATTACTTTTTTCCACCTGGAGTAGTTTTGAATTTCTTCAAATATATTGATTTATATGGAGCAACTCCTGTAGCTGCTTTGCCTAAAGTATAATTAATTAAGAGTTTGGAAGGCATTGTCTACTATTGATTTAATATCAAAAGTAGTTTCTTCTTCTTCTTCGCTTTTAGTTGAAAGCCAAATTAAATATTCAATATTTCCAGAAGGTCCTTTTATTGATGAAAAAGTTAAGCCATTGATTTTATAGTCTAGATTTTTTGCAAAATTTATTACATTTTCTATTACTTCAATATGAACTTTTTTATCTCTAACAACTCCACCTTTTTCAACTTTTTCTTTGCCTGCTTCAAATTGAGGCTTGATAAGACATACCATTTCGTGAAATTCAGGATTAAGTAATTTTTTTAGGTTTTCTAAAACTTTTGTCAAAGATATGAAAGATAAGTCACTTACCAAAAGATCTGCAACAGGTTCATTTTCTTCATATATTTCATTATAAGAACAGATTTTTAAATTTGTTCTTTCAATTGTTTTAACTCTGTTATCTGAACGAATTTTCCAATCAAGCTGTCCATATCCTACGTCTGCTGCATAGACAAATTTAGCACCATTTTGTAAAAGACAATCTGTAAAACCTCCAGTTGAAGCACCTGCATCTAAGCAAATTCTATTTTCTATTTTTACAGGAAATGTATCAAGTGCTTTTTTTAGCTTAAATCCGCCTCTGGAAACGTATGGCATTGATTTTACTTGAATATCATATTCTTTTGATGGGTTTATTTGAAAACCTGCTTTTGTTATGTATTCGTCATTAATTTTTACATGACCTGCGAGTATTGCAGCTGCAGCTTTGCTTTTTGTCTCAAAGTATCCTAAATCTGTAAGATATTTATCAAGTCTTTCTTTCATATATTAAATACTCTTTCTGCGTTCTGAGTTGTAATTTTGTCTATTTCATCAAATGATGTATCTCTAAGTTTTGCAATTTCTTCTGCAACATATTTTACATATGCCGGTTGATTTGTTTTACCCCTATATGGTACTGGTGTGAGATATGGGGCGTCTGTTTCTAATAATAAGTTTTCTATTGGTATGTTTTTTGCTACTTCTTTCATTTTTATAGCGTTTTTAAAAGTAACAACTCCACCTAGTGCTATGTACCAACCTTCTTTTACACATTCTTTTGCGAATTCTACACTTCCAGAAAAGCAGTGCATAATTATTTGAGAATTTTTGTTGTATTCTTTTAAAATATCATATGTGTCTTTATGAGCTTCCCTGTCATGAATTGATATTGGAAGATTTAATTCATTAGCAAGTTTTATTTGTTTTATAAAAACTTCTTTTTGTAAGTCATTAAAACTTTTGTCCCAGTAATAATCCAGACCAATTTCTCCAATTCCTACAATTTTTTTATTTTCTGCATATTTTTTTATTTTATCTATTAAACTGTCATCCCAATCTTTTACTTCTGAGGGGTGTACTCCTAAAAGACCATATACGTTTTCGTATTTGTTTACTATATCAAATACTACATCAATATCAGATGGGTATGCTGCAGGTAAGATGATTTTTTTTACTCCATTATTTGCAGCATTTGTAATTATTTCATCTATTGTAAATTTTTCTATGCAATTAATATGTGAATGTGTATCAATCATATAGAGATTATAACACGATTATGTGATATAATTAAATAAGCATGGAAGAGACGAATTTAAAAATTTCAATAGCTCATTTATATCCCAAATTGTTAAATTTGTATGGAGATATGGGAAATATAATTACTCTTGTAAAACGCTGTGAATGGCGTGGAATTCAAGTTGAGTATGAAGAAATTAATTCTGGAGATTCTATTTCTTCTCACGATTTATATTTTATAGGTGGGGGGCAGGATAAACAGCAGCAAGATGTTGCAGGAGAATTATATAAGAATAAAGAATTTCTTCAACAAGAAAGAGATAATGGAGCTGTTTTCCTTGGAATATGCGGAGGATACCAATTATTTGGTCATTATTATCAACCATTTGATGGGGATAAATTATTAGGAATTAGTCTAATGGATGCTTATACTGTGGCAGGGAAAAAGAGATTTATTGGAAATGTTACAGTTGAAACTGATTTTTTGGCACCTTCTACCTTAGTTGGCTTTGAAAATCATAGTGGTTTGACTTATTTGCAAGGAGATACAAAGCCTTTAGGAAAAGTTATTGTAGGAAATGGTAATAATGGGCAGGATAAGACTGCAGGTGCTCGATTTAAAAATGTGTTCGGTACATATTTACATGGTTCATTGTTGCCTAAAAATCCACATTTTGCGGATTATTTAATTTCTCTTGCGTTAGAAAAACGTTATGGTGAAAAAATAGAATTATCAAAGTTAGATGATAAATTAGAAATAATGACACATAATTCATTAGTAGGGAAAGCATATTAATATGACAACAAAAGAAGCTGTATTATCATTGTACAATAGATGGTGTGGAATATCTGATAAAATTCGTTTTCTTCTAGTTGGTGGTTGGAATGCTGCTTTTTCTTATATAATATTTGCAATTGCGGTATATCTGTTAGGTCATGAAAATTACCAGATTTGTGTAGCGTTGCAGTGGATTATTTCATCTGTATTTTCTTTTGTTAACCAAAAAGTTTTTGTATTTTGTACTAAGGGGCATTGGATAAAAGAGTATTTTAAGTGCTGTACAACTTGGGTTGTAAGTTATTTGTGCAACGCATTAATTCTTGAATTTATAGTAAGATATGTTTCAAAAAATGTTTATGTAGGACAATTCTTTTCAATACTTTTGGCATCTATTATAACTTATGTATTGTTTAAATACTTTGCTTTCCGTCATCATAAAAAGTAAATTCTATTTTAAATCTTCATTAAAATAGCCTGTTATGTATTTGATTTTTTTTATAAAATCATTGAATGATAGTGTAATTTCTTCTTGATATCTATTATCAAATATTTGAGCTGTTTTGTTTGTATTGTCAACATTTTCTAATGTATAACAGTGCCAGTTTGTTAATCCTTTTATAAAATGATGTCCTGTTCCTGCTATAAAGCTGTTATTTTTATTTTTCCCTATTTTTTCTAAAAGAGCTTTTGCTTCATCTGATTTCGATTTTAAGCTCATTCTGATACTGTTTTCATTAATGTTGATAGGTTTAATACCTGTAAACATTTCTAGAAATCTTGATGGATTATTGTATTCAAATTCTTCATTTGTTTTGTATAATCTGTTAGCGAATGATTTTTTATCTGGATATTTTTTTAGTAATTTATTCATTGCTACTTCTAGAGCTTTCAGTATTGGATTTTCTGGCTCTGTCAGAATTATTGGGTTAAGAAATTGATCGCAAAGAGTTAGGTCATTTATCTCTTTTTCAGATATAAAAAAGTCTTCTGATTTCCCATTGATATTTTTAAATTTAATATTAAAGTTGTTTCCTTCTCGAGAAATATTATTTTGTAATATTTTACAGC
>CAUDIU010000036.1 GCA_958449715.1 uncultured Clostridium sp.
AGACGCAGGTCACAAAGATCCTCGTCGTGCAAGAGCAGGCGCTTTGAACATCGTTCCTACAAAAACAGGTGCTGCTAAAGCTGTTGCTCTTGTTTTACCTCAATTAAAAGGTAAATTGGATGGTTTCGCTATGAGAGTTCCTACTCCAGACGTATCATTAGTTGACGTTGTATTCGAACTTTCTAAAGACGTAACTGTTGAAGAAGTAAATGCAGCATTAAAAGAAGGTGCTGATGGACATGTTCTTTGCTACACTGAAGAACCATTAGTTTCTTCTGACTATGTTGGTACTTCTCAATCATCAACAGTTGATGCTTTATTAACTCGTGTAATGGGTGGAAACCAAGTTAAAATCATTTCTTGGTATGACAACGAAATGGGTTACTCAACTCGTTTAGCTGAAACTACTAAAATGGTTGCTGAAAAATTATAATTTTCACGATTATATAGAAAAAACAAGTCCGACTAGTCGGGCTTGTTTTTTTTTGTTATATATGATAATATTGACATTAATTTACGGTGAATTTATGAAAAAGTTTTATATATTTATTTTATCATTATTATTAATAAGTTGTTTTTCAAAATCTGCATTTGCTATAGAATATTTAAGAACTCCTATTCCATTAAAGGGATCAACTTTATTGCCTTATAATATGCAAGCAATTGTTCTTGGTAATGTGTATTCAAAAGTATATGGTATTTACGGTAGATGTAAGGATTTTTCTATAGTTGATACTAAAGTTACTAAGGATAAAAAAGATATAGTGAAAAATCGTTACGGAAGAGAGGTCGGTGGAAATTGGTCTGAAGTATGGACTGTAGATGCTTGCGGATATAATATTTCTGTACCGATTGATTTTGAAACTCAAAGACATGGGGTAAAGTTTGATATAAAAAAAGATGAATTTAAGTATTAATTATTTTCAAGATTTTTTAAGTAATCTTTATTTGCATTAATAGTGTCTTCTGTTGCGAGAATTGAATATGTTGGTTTCCCTGAAAATACGTAATTGGCTGCGTTATAGATGTCATCAGCTGTAATTTTGTCAATTTCATCAAATAATTGATTTTCTTTAGAAATTCCATATGGAGATTCTAAACCTTGTATTAAGCTCATTATTTTTCCAAATGGTGTGTTATTAGAATTAAGAATACTGTTTTTTAGGCTTAATTTGGCATTATTTAGTTCTTCTTCTGTAACTTTTTCTGTTTTTATTTTTTTTATGTGTCTATTAAAACTGTCAATAGATTTTTTTACGTTGTCAAAACTTTGTTCGCCTGTTTCTTTATTATCTGTTGTTGTTCCTATTTTTAAAGTAAATAGTCCTATATTGTTATTCGTTTCATAATTTGATCTTACGTGGTATGCAAGTTTTTGTTGTTCTCTAAGGTCAGAGAATAATCTTGAAGATGGGTTGCCTCCTAGAATTGTATTTAAAAGTTCTAGAGTCACTCTATCTTTAATGTTTTGATTAATTTTAAACTTGTATGCTTCGATTATTTCTGCTTGATTTTTAAAATCTGTATCTGTTAAAACCTTTGTTTCTTCGACTGGTTTGTATACATCTTGTAATTCTCTAGTGTAATGAGGTGTAACTGTTTTGAACTTTCCAAGAGTATTGAAAAGAATTTTATTTAGTTCTGGTTTTCTTTCAAATGGTGCTGATATTGAAAGTTCTCCTTTGCCATTCTTTATTGTATATTCGTAAAGAGCTTTTACATCATCTATTGTTAAAGTTTCAAGATCCTTTAATATTTCTTCTTTAGAATATCCAGCTTGCAAGCCTTTATATAATTCATTTGAAAGTTTATCATATGCAGATTTATCTGCAGTTAATAGAGCTTCTTTAATTTCAGCTTTTGCATGTTCAAATTCTTCATTTGTAAATCTTGGATTTTCTATCACTTCTTGCGTGCTTTTTAGGGCTTTTTGCAAATCGTCACTATTACAGGTTACAGCTGCTGAAATTGTATCATATGCTGCTCCGATTGAACTTTCTATGCCATCTTTTGCTATATCTGTTTTAAATTCTTCTTGATTTTTGAATATTGAACCTTCATCTAAGATTTTATCAAGAACAATTTCCGCAGAAGGTTTACCATTAAATGTTTTGTCAGTTGTAATTCTGAAAACGATATTTGCATTGTTAGTTTTAGAATTTAGTGTTGTAATTCTGTAATTATTCGGCATGTTATATTCTTTTACGGAAGCCATATTTATTGCTTCTTTTTTAGCTCCTGAAAAAGAAATGTTTTTGTAATTTTGTTTTATGCTTTCTTCTGTTGCTGAAGATGGGTGAATTAGAGTTACTGATGCTTTATTTATATCTAAATATTTTTTTGCAGCATTTGCAAGATCTTCAGAAGTCATAGATTTTACAATGTTTTCAAAATTATTCAGAAAATCTTCATTGTTTTCTAAAATAGATGTTCCTATTGCATTATTTGTATTAAATGATTTTTCAAACATATTAGAAAAAGCATTAAGCATCTGTTTTTTTACAATTTGCAATTCGTCATTAGTTGGTGGATTATTTGCAATATTGCCGATTTCATTGAAGATTTCTTTTAAAACTTTTTCAGAATTTTCGTCAGAGCATTCTGACATAATCATTAATACTCTACCATCTTTAGGATTTGTGCTTATTTTTTCTTCTTCTGCCCAAGTACCTGTATTATATGGTTTAATTTTTTTATCAATTCTTGAAGTCGCAGATCTTGCAAGTACTCTAGTAATTGCTTCTGCATAAATTCTATCTTTTGTGTTATCTGATGAAGGACCGTTGAAGCCGACTACAATAGTTGTAGAATTTGCTTTGTCAGAAATTAAATCTTCTCTAATCGTTTTTTGAGTTGGTACAAGTTTTTCTAAGTGTCTTTGATTTGTTGGTTGTTTTTTTGATGTAAAATATTTTGAGATAAGTTTCATTGTCTCATCAGGTTTTACATCTCCTGTAATTACTGTTACCATATTTGCAGGGTAGTAATTATTATTAAAATAGTTGACAACATCTTCTCTTGTCAGATTTGTAATGTTATCAGTTGTCCCTCCTATTATATCAGTTGAAGTTGTATTAATTCCATACAAATTTTTAATCATTTTGTTAACTGCAAGATTTTCAGGATCAGAGGTAATCATGTTAATTTCTGAATTAACAATCCCTTTTTCTTTTTCAAGTTTTTCAGTTGCAAAAATTGGTGTTTCAAGCATTGATGCGTGAAGTTTTATTTTTGTTTCCAAATCGCTATCGTTTAAAAGATTTGAACTTATATAATAGTTTGTTTCCGCAAAGCCAGTTGATGCATTTGTAGATGCTCCCATTTTATCAACTTGCTTAAAGAAATCTCCTTCTTCTAATCCTTTAGAGCCGTTAAATAAATTATGTTCAATATAATGACTTATTCCACGCAATTTATCAGGTTCGTTCATCGAACCGGTGTTAACATATGTACGAAGGACAGTTTCTCCTTCTTGAGGAACAATAATTACTTTTTGCCCGTTTGCAAGTTTATAGCAATAAGCTTTAGTGTCATAAGGAAAATTCATTTCTCCTGTTTTGGAATAAGCCATAGGAGTTTTAACCGTATAATCTGGTTGAACGTTAGATAACTTGTCTATTTCTGGATTTGTTTGATTTTCGTTCCCTTTAAATACGATTTTTGAATTTCTTTGATAATTATTTACACTATTGATTGAATTTATTCTTAACACATTTATATAAAAACATGAAAATTATAAAAATTGCTATTTATTGAATTCGTGCAAACTATTTTGTTTTAAAAATAGTTTGTTCTCTGTCTGGTCCTACACTAACGATAGAGATAGGAACTTCAAGCAATTCTTCTAATCTTGCAAGATATTTTTTTGCATTTTCAGGTAGTTTTTCGTATTCTGTAATTCCTGTGATATCTTGTCTCCAGCCTTTGTGAGTTTCATATACAGGTTCTAAATATTTGTGGATAAATACATCTGTTGGGTAACTTGTGTAGATTTTACCATTTCTAGTATCTTTATATGCTGTACACAATTTAATTTCATCAAAGCTGTCAAATACATCAATTTTTGTAAGAGCAATTGATGTTAAGCCTCCTACTAATACCGCATATTTCATTGTTACGGCATCGAACCAACCGCAACGTCTAGGTCTACCTGTTGTAACACCGTATTCATGTCCGATTTCTCTAATTTTATCACCTGTTTCATCTGTAAGTTCTGTGACAAACGGGCCTTCTCCGACACGTGTTACATATGCTTTTGCAACACCTATAACTTCATCAATCATAGTTGGTCCATAGCCAGAACCTGTTGCAGCGCCGCCACCTATTGGGTTTGATGATGTTACAAAAGGATATGTGCCGTAATCAATATCAAGCATTACTCCTTGAGCACCTTCAAATAGAACAGCTTTCTTTTCGCGTTTAGCATCTTCTAAAACTTTTTGCCAATCAAAACATACATATGGGCTGAATATTTCTGCATATTTTTTGCATAATTCAAGAACTTCTTCTTTTGAATATGTTTTTAATCCGTATACTTCTTTTAATGTTTTGTTTTTTAAAGGAAGTATAATATCTAATTTTTCAGAAAGTGCATCTTCTGAATACAAATCTTCGATTTTTAAACCGATTCTAGCCATTTTATCTGTGTAAGTAGGCCCTATACCTTTTTTAGTTGTCCCAATTTTACCTTTTTTAGCTGTACTTTCAGAGTATCCGTCAACCTCTGTATGATAAGGCATTGTAATTGATGCAAGTGGATTGATTTTAAGTCCTGAGACGTCAATGCCTTCATCAATTAAACCTTTTATTTCTTCTTCAAAATATTCAGGAAGAATAACAGTTCCAGCACCGATAAAGCAAGTTTTGCCTTTATATAAAATCCCAGATGGAATTAAATGGAATTTAAAAGTTTTGTTATGTGCAACAACAGTATGGCCTGCATTGCATCCCCCTTGGTATCTAATGATTAAATCTGCATCTTGTGCTAATAAATCAGTAATTTTTGCTTTACCTTCATCGCCCCATTGAGCGCCTACTACAACCTTATTCATATCCCTTAATCCTTTCTTGAAAATAGGTTTATTACTTATTTATTTTAGCACAAAAAAATATATAATTTATTTCCAAGGATAATCTTTTTTAAATTCCCAATTATCATATTGAAGCAATCCACTACATTGAGAGGAAGTGTTTTGGCAACTATTTAATAATGACTCTCTTGTCTTTTTATCAGGTAATGGATAACTTTGAAGAGGTTTCATATTGTTTGATAGAGATAATGTAAATGTGAATACGTCTTTCCCAAATAAATTTGGTTTATGGATGCCATTTGTATCTATTAAGATATGTAGAAAATCACTTTTTCCATTAATTGGATTTCCACCACTAAAAATATAAATATTTGAGCCATCATTTAAGACATATAAAGCAGTGTATAAACCTATTGATGAACATTTTGATGGATTATCAGCATTACAAATTCTATCTAAAGAATTAGCACAAGGAGCTTTAGTGTCACCGTCTTCGCAAGCACTGACAATTTTAAAATATTTTCCAATATATTCATTTGTCCAATTAAGCATTCCTTTTGTATGATATGGGGCTAGTTCCCATTCAGTGACATCTCCGTGTTCTTGAGTAGACATTAATATTGCTTGAGATAGAATTGTATATGCCTTTTTTAAGGTAGCGCTTCGCTGCTTATTTTTTGCATTTCCAATTACGCTTGGTAAAGTCATCGCTGCAACTATGCCGATTATTCCAAGTGTGATTAAGACTTCTGCAAGAGTGAAAGCTGGATCATAATTTTTTAATTTAATTTGAAAAATGTTATTCATTATGACACCTATAGGTGGTAGTTACTTCGCAATTAATGTACCACAATAGGTGGTATGTGTCAAGCTGAAAAAATAAAAAAACAAGTATTAATAAAATTAGGTAGAAATATTCGTAATTTGCGATTAAATCAGGGGATTTCTCAGGAAGAATTAGCGTTCAAAATAGATTCAGCCCGTAATTTTATAGGCTGTATTGAACGAGCTGAAAAGTCTCCGACTATTTATACATTATTTAGAATAGCCCAAGCTTTAAATGTTAAGATTGAGGAAATTGTAAAAGATATTGATGAAATTTAGGTTTTAAAAATATCTGTTAATTTCGGTAATATTTCAAAAGCATCACCGACAATTCCGCAGTCACAATGTTCAAAAATCGGAGCTTTTTCATCGGTATTGATTGCTATAATTTTATCACTGTCTTGCATTCCGACAATATGTTGTATTGCGCCAGAAATCCCACAGGCTATATAGAGTTTTGGAGTGACTGTTTTTCCTGTTTGTCCGATTTGAATATCTGTTGATGCAAGTCCCATATCTACTGCGCCTCTGCTAGCCCCGACACAGGCTCCTATGCTTTCAGCAAAGTTTTTTAATAGTGCAAATCCTGCTTCATTTTTTAGCCCTTTGCCACCTGCTACGATTATTTCAGCGCTATCAAGTTCATTAATAGCAGAGTTCATCCCTTTTACAAATTCAATAAATTCAATTCTTTTTTCAATATTTTCGATTTCCGGTTTTATGTAGATAAATTTTGTATCTTTAACTATATTTTCTGGAGCCGGTTTGAATACTTTAGGTCTTACTGTTGCCATTTGAGGTAATCTTTTGCATAAAATTGTAGCCATTAATTTCCCGCCAAATGTTGGACGAGTCGCTGCAAGCTGTCCGTTTTCATTTATATCAAGTCCTATGCAGTCAGCAGTGAGCCCTGTATGTAAAGATGCTGATATTCTAGGTGCAATATCTCTTCCTTGTGTTGTAGCTCCAATTAACATAATATCCGGTTTTACTTCATTTATAATATCTATTGCAACTTTTGAATATAATTCTGTTGAATAATGAGTAAAGCTGTCATCTTCTGCAATATAGACATAGTCAAAACCAGAATTAATGAATGCTTCTTTAAAACTTTCAGAAAGCCCTGTTTTACAAATTAAAAGAGCTGATACGTCTGCATTATTCATTTTTTTTGAAAGTTCTTGAGCTTTGTATGCAAGTTCAAATAGCACTGTGTGGAGGAAGTCATCTTTTGTAACTTCTGCGTATAACAAAATATTACTCATTATTTAATCCTCCAAATTCTTTTATTTTTAATGCTAATGTATCGCAATCTTTGCAGATTTCGCATTCGCCTCTTGAATTAGTTGGTCTAAAAGCTTTGCTGACATATGTTGGGGAACCTTTTATTCCGACATCATCAGGCGTTAAGCCAATATCTTCCATTGAGTACACTGTGATATTTGCTTGTTGTGCTTTTATAATCCCGTTTATTTTTGGTCTTGTAGGTTCATAAGTCCCTTTTAGAACACATACTAGTGCAGGCAGATTAACTCTTAATGTTTCAAAACCTTCTTCAATTTCTCTTGTTGCATAAATACATTTGCCGTCACATTTATCTAAATCTTTTACGTATGTAATTTGAGGAATTTCAAGATGAGATGCAATGCTCGGTCCAGTTTGGGCTGTATCACCATCAATTGCAAATTGTCCGCATATTATTAAATCAAAATCAGAAAGTTTTGATTTGATTGCTGCTGCAATTGTTTTACCTGTTGCATAAGTGTCAGCTCCTGCGAATTTTCGGTCAGAAATTAACACTCCGTTATCACAGCCTATTGCAATAGCTTTTTTTAGCATCTCTACAGCTTGTAAAGGACCCATTGTAAGTGCTGTAATTTCAACATTATCTATATTCTTTTTAAGCTTAAGGGCTTCCTCTAAAGCGTATACATCAAAAGGGTTGATGACACTTTCGACACCTTCCCTTTGAATTGTATTATTTTCTGTCCACTTGATATCAGTAGTATCAGGGACTTGTTTTATGCAAACAAGTATTTTCATATAAAATCCTTATCTGTGTTGTTGTGCAGCTTTTTGTCTAGCATTTGTTTCTAATAAAGCATTATATGCTAACATGTACATTGAACATTTTCTAACACTTGGGATATACCAAGCACAACTTTCTAATGTACAAACTTTGTCGATATCAGAGCCTGCACTCATAAGCGGACAATATGGAATATCTTTAGCCATTTTTATTTTCTCCTTATTTATTTAGATATTTTTTCTGCTTGTTTTAACAAGTTGCAATTTTCATCGCGTTTTCTTTCCTGATCTTTATAAATTTTTGTTCGATTAATTACTTCATCAAAGTCAATTTTATGAGCATCAAAATCAGGACCGTCTACACATGCAAATTTAGTTTCTCCGCCAACAGTTACTCTGCAAGCACCGCACATACCTGTTCCGTCTACCATAATAGGGTTCATACTTGCTTCAGTATAAATACCTTTATCACGAGTTAAATCCGCCACTGCTCTCATCATTGGCATTGGTCCTACAGCTATTGCATAGTCGACTTTTTCTTGTTTCATAATTCTTTCAAGAACTTGAGTTACAAAACCTTTTTCACCTAATGTTCCGTCATCTGTTGTGATAAATAGTTCTGTACAAGCATCTTTCATTTTTTCTTGCCAAAAAATTAAATCTTTATTTCTTGCTCCCATAATCATGTATACTTTATTGCCAGCTTCTTTAAAGGCTTTAGCAATTAAGTAACATGGAGCAGCACCATATCCACCTGCTAAACAAACTACTGTGCCATATTTTTTTATGTGAGTTGGTTGTCCAAGTGGTCCAACTATATCATGAATTTCATCTCCAGCATTTAATGCTGCAAGTTGTTTTGTTGAATATCCTACAGCCATAAATACAAGAGTTAATTCGCCTTTTTCTTTGTTAACGTCTGCGATTGTGAGTGGAACTCTTTCGCTGTTTGCATTAGCTCTAAATATTATAAATTGTCCAGCCTTAGCGTTTCTTACAACATAAGGTGCATCAATTGTTATTTCATATTGGTTAGGACAAAGCTCTTTTTTGGATAATATTTTATATCCCATAATTTTCTCCTTCTTATATATTGTCATTATACTATAAAATGTGAAAATAAGGGAAATTTTTTAAGGAATGTTATATAACTATAATTAACTAAAAGTATTTTAGAAAATTATCTTTTCTGCTAAGGTAAAATTTTTTTTATGAATTATTATAAAAATGATTTTGATTATTAACAATGAAGTTCTATAGTTATGTTTAATAAAAAAGATGATGATGAAAAAAAACGTTTTTATGAACGTATAAGATGCAAGGCATTATGTCATAAGTATAATTCAGTTTCACCTGAGATGATAGGTATCCGTTTGGATTTATTGAAAAGTATATTAGGAAAAACAAAGTCTATCTTTCTACTTGAGCAGCCTTTTATGTGTGATTATGGCTATAATATTGAAATAGGTGAAAATTTTTATTCAAATCATAATTTAATAATTTTAGATGAAAATAGTGTAACTTTTGGAGACAATGTTTTAGTTGGCCCTAATTGTGCTTTTTATACTTCAACTCATCCTTTTTCAGCGGAAATAAGAAACAGTGGAAAGAAAATGTCAAAACCAATAAGTATCGGTAATAATGTTTGGATTTGCGGAAATGTAACTGTTCTACCAGGTGTTTCAATTGGAGACAACTCTATAATTGGTGCTGGTAGTGTAGTATCAAAAGATATACCTTCTAATGTTTTGGCACTTGGTATTCCTTGTAGAGTAATAAAAAAGGTATAATTTATTTTTTTATTATCCCATTTATAAAGTCAAAACAGTTATTTTTTATTGCATCTAGAACATCTTTTGCTTGTAGTTTTTTTATATCATTTAAATGTTTATCTGGTGTTGAAAATGCAAAGTGTGCGAGAAATTGTTTTCCCTCTTTTATTGGATCATGTTTTACGCCTTTTTTATTTTCAAGCATTGTATCTAATAAATTATCAGGATTGTTTCTAAAATTAGCTTCAATCATTTCTCTAACTTCTTTATAAGGTTTGTCATGTTTTGGATATGAAATAAAGTTATATTGCTCATAATTTATTCCAATAAAACTTAATAAAGGTTTTGTATCTTTATTGGTAGAAATCAAAAGCTCTGTTGTTGGTTTTTGCTCTTTAGGGAGTGTAAAAACACCGGCATAGTCATATACTTTTGAGTCATTGCCTTTATATTTATATTCGTTTTTGTATTTATTTTCAACTTTTGATTCTATAGCTTTTAAATCATTGTATGAGCCGCTTATTGTGTATAATCCTGTAAATTTAACTGGGGTAAGAGTATTATTTATATTCATATTAATTGTTCTCCTTTTTATATGAATATAAAATCCCCTGAAAAATTATTTTGCTATTTGATATGTATATTCAGGATGTTCTTTGAGTTTTTTCTCAATTTCTTCAAATGTTAAAAGTCCTTGAGTTGCTCCAAATTGAGAAACTACACCTGCTGAATTTACAGAAGCATACATTAGGGCTTTACCTATATCAATTTTAGTTTTACCTAGTGCTGCACATAATGTAGATGCAAATGCATCTCCTGCTCCTAATGTGGAAACTACAGGACTATTGAATACCGGACAATAATAATATTTATGACCGTCATATGCATATGCACCATGACCGCCATCTGTTATTACAATTATTTGATAATCTCTTACTTTTAATTTTTTAAACATTTCTTTTATATCTGGATGAATTAGTTCATTTGAGAATTTTTCATCTCTTGTATCAGGTCTAACTTGTATTTGAGTTGCCATTGTAGCTTCTTCTTTATTCATAACAACTATATGTGCATTTTCAAGAATTTTTTTTATGTAGTTAAATCCTTTTTTGATACTTGATGTACCAGCATTAAAACAAACTTTTACATTATTGTCTTTTGCAAAATTGACAATATCATCAAGAACTTTAGTACTGTCTCCGTTGAGAGGGGCAATATATAGAAGTTTTGCATTTTTTATTGCCTCAAAATTAATGTCAGATTTTTTTATTTTAGCATTTGCCCCACGATGAGCAAGTACAGTTCTATCACCTTGAAAACTTACAAGAATTATTGAAAAACCTGTACTTAGTGTTTTATCTTGAATGATATTTGATAAATCTACATTTTTTTCTTTAAAAGATTCTAATATCCCATCAGAATAGATGTCGTCGCCAATTTTAAAAATTGCGCTTGTTTTTAGCCCTAAATTTGCAAAGTTGCATGCTGTATTAACTCCGCCGCCACCTACTTGAGAAGCAAAATCTGTTATTTCAACTTTTGCCCCATATGGATAACTCATAAATTCAGATTTTTTGTTTTTTGTATAAACAGATACAATATTTGCATCATCACTTTCTACAAATACATCCATTGTAGCACTGCCAATAGTTATTACATCGCACATTTTTTCTTCCTCCAATTGATTTCAGCTTAGCACAAAAAATTAAATTTGTTAATTTATATTAATAGAGAGCAAAAATTTTTTTGTTTTGGTTTAAAATATCTAGGAAAATATACATTTAATTCTGAAAGGTAATATGAAAATATATAACATTTCCCCAATATCTTCTCAAAAGATATTATTAAGTTCGCAAGATAATAAAAATTTAAATTCTAATAAAAATATAGAAAATAAATCTAATAAACAATATTCTTATAATCCATTAGCATATCAAGATTATGGAATTAGTTTTTCGGCAAGATTATTTCGGACTCCTGCCAATTTCTTTGAACAGGATTTTAACAGAAAAGGTATGCCGGAAACTATGAAAAACTATCTTTTTGATGATTATGAAGATAGACAGAATATGCCTCCTGCGCAAATGATGCGTTTAGTATTTGGCGATATAAATGAGACAAAATCTTTGGAACAAGTCAAACGAATATATCCAAATGAACCGTTATTTAATAATTTGCGAGATATTCCAGGTAGAAACGCTAGAACTGGTGTAATTGCTGAAATAGAATTAATGAAACAAGAAGATAAATCTTTATTTAAAAATGGGCAAGATAATTTAGGTTTGTATTTGCTAAAGAAAATTTATTTAGAAGGAAAGACATTAAAAGAAATAAATAACGATTTTCAAAAAGATATTTCAGTTTATTATAAAGGTTTAAGTCCTATAAAATACGAAACTTTGTCTGCTTTTGGTATTAAATTTCCAAATAGTGCTTTTTGGAAGTCTTTTACCGCAACAAGAGAGGATTTTCCATATGAATATAAACCAAGAAAAGCTATAGTTTTAAGAAATAATTCTTCTTATAATGGAATATCTAAACCTAAATCTACAAATGTTATTGAAAAGAAAAAATTTGATAATGTAAAAGATTGGGAAATTGATAAATTGGCCGATGCTATGATTAAAGGTATGGGTAGTGGCGAAGAAACTAAAAAGCAGATAAAAAAACATAATATTCAAGATCGTGAAACTCTTGGATTTGTTGCGAAATATATGAGTGAAATAAATTCTGTAGTGTTAGAAAAAGTTCATGCTTCTGATGAGATGAAAGATTTTTACGAAAATTATGATAATTTGTCTTCGTCTCAAAAGAATATTTTCAAGGCTTACTGGAATAGTGATCCAAAAATAAAAGAAAATCGTTCTATTGCAATGAAAGATACGATTAAATTATTTATGGAAGCATATGGCGCTGATGGGAATAATGAAGAATTTAAGGAACTTATTAATTATGCTAATAGTATTAAACCTGCAAGGTTAGAAAGACAAAATGAGCATAATAAGATTCAAGCAGAATATGATAAAATGTTCGCTGAATTAGATGCAGAATCTAATGTTGAAAAAAATATGGTAAATGACGTTGCAAAAAAAATAGAAGATTTGGTAAATGATGGTGCAGACAAACCTTATACTATTATACCAAATAAACATGAGATTAAGTATAATGGTGATCTTTCTGAAGATTTTAAGAAAGAATTGCAATCCCAGATGCATCTTTTACCTGAATCATTCTCAAATAGGTATGTAAAGTATTTCCTTTCCCATCCAAATGTTAGTGATAAATATAAATTATCAATATTGGTAGAAAGTAATATTCCAAATGGATATGAAGATTTGTTGTATTCAAAAGAAGAATTTAATAAAATATCTTTAGGTGTAAATAGAGATTTTACATTGAAATATCCTCTTGTAATTGCTGCTTGTAATCAATCTTTAGTTGAGTTGTTGTCAGAATTTAAGCCTAAAGAGGCTCCTAAAATGTTATCTCTTGAAACAGATCAATTAATTAACTTACTGGAGTTTGCAGGAGTAAATGATTTAACTAAAGAACAAAGAGCAAAATTAAATAATAATTATCAAGAATATTTACGTCCAATATCTTCAAAAGAAGATATTAATAAAATAAATAATATGCTTGTTGATTTTGTTGGTAGTTATAATGGAAAATTAACTAATGATAGTGCTGATGTCGCAGCTTTAATAGAATTGTTAAAAGCTAATGTTAGTGCAAATCCAGTATTGAAAAAAGATTTTGCAAAATCCTTAAAATATTCAAAATTTTTGGAAAAATATGGCGGTTCTGCAAGAATATTGTTAAAAAATAATGTTAGCGATGATTTGAAAAAAGCTAAAATGGAATTAATGCTAGGAGATTTGATGTCTCTTAATGTTATTGAAATGACAGATATTTTATCTGATAATTTGTATAATTTAGAAACAATTTTAAAACCTGTAAATTATGAATTATATCAATTATTAAAGCAGAAATATTATCAAAAAAAATATTAAAATAATATCAATATAATAAAAATCACCTGTTTTTAACAGGTGATTTTTATTGCTTATGTTATATTAGTTTAATTGAGCTTTTTCTTCTTCAGAAACGCCTTTAATTGTAAGATTTACTCTACCTTTATCGTCAATTTTTATAACTTTAACGATAACTTCATCTCCAATATGTAAATGAGGTTCAATAGAATCAATTCTTTCATTACATACTTGAGAAATATGAACCATACCGTCTTTACCAGGAGCTAGTTCTACGAATGCTCCAATAGGGATAATTCTTACAACTTTACCTTTTACAACCATTCCAGGTTCTGCTTTGAATGTTAATTCTTTAATCATTCTTTTTGCAATTTCAGCACCTTCTTGGTCGTTAGAAGTAATAGTAACAACGCCACTGTCTTGGATATCAATTTCTGCACCTGATGCATCAATAATTGCTCTGATTTGTTTTCCACCAGGTCCAATTACTGTTCCGATATCTTCTGTAGGGATTGTCATTGTTGTAATACTTGGTGCATATGGAGATAGATGATCTGCTGGTGCAGAAATTACTTCTCTCATTTTTCCTAAGATATGTAATCTTCCTTCTTTTGCTTGAGCTAGAGCACGACGTAATGTATCATTAGCGATACCTTTAGCTTTCATATCCATTTGTAAAGCTGTGATACCAGTATCGTTACCTGTAACTTTGAAGTCCATATCACCTAAGAAGTCTTCGATACCTTGAATATCTGTAAGTACAACAGGTTCTTTGCCTTCTTCTGTAATCATACCCATTGCAACGCCACCAATCATACATTTTACAGGTACACCTGCATTCATTAATGCCATTGATGAACCGCAAGTAGAAGCCATTGATGTAGAACCGTTTGATTCTAGAACATCAGATGTTACACGAATTGTGTATCCGAATTCTTCTTGTGATGGAAGTGCTGGAACATTTGCTCTTTCTGCTAAAGCACCGTGTCCTACTTCACGTCTACCTGGACCTCTTAGAGGTTTAACTTCACCTACAGAGAATCCTGGGAAGATATATTTGTGCATATAAGTTTTTTCTGTTTCAGGATCAACTCCGTCTAGTTCTTGTTTCATTGCAGGACCAGCAAGTGTTGCAACTGATAATACTTGAGTTTGACCTCTTGTAAATACTGCAGAACCATGTGCTCTTGGAATAACTCCAACTTCACACCAGATAGGACGTACATCGTGAGGTTTTCTTCCGTCAGCTCTTACGCCTTCATCTAAAATCATTGTACGCATAATTTTCTTTTCTGCGTTTTTGAATTCTTCTGCTACAAAGTCAATACCTGTTTCTTCCATGATTTTTTTGCTGTAATCATCATCTGGAAGTGCGTCTATTTTTTCTTTAACAAGTTTTTTAGCTTCTTCTAATTTTTCTTGTCTGTATTTTCTATCAAAATTGTGATAAGCATCAAAAATCATATCATGAGCTGTTTCATCAATGATTTTTTTGATTTCAGATGTGTCGTATGGATTTACGAATACTTCTTTTTCAACTCCGCATTCTTTCGCAAATGCTTCTTGTGCTTCACATTGTTTTCTAATTTCGCCTTGAGCAAATTCAACAGCATTCATAATGTCGTCTTCTGTAACAAATTTGCAACCAGCTTCAACCATAATTACAGAATCGTGTGTACCTGCAACTACGATATCTAGGTCTGATTTGTCAGCTTGTTGGTGAGTTGGATTTGCAATCATATTGCCATTTTCATCTCTTGATACTCTTACTGCACCAATTGGGCCTTCAAATGGAGCTCCTGAAAGCATTAAAGCACAAGATGCACCTAACATAGCTAAAGTATCTGGTTGATTTTGTTGGTCATAGCTGAATAGTTGAGCTACGATTTGAATATCATTTCTATATCCTTTAGGGAAAAGAGGTCTGATTGGTCTGTCAATTAATCTTGAAATAAGGATAGCTTTATCACTAGCTTTTCCTTCTGAACGATTGTAACCACCAGGAATACGACCAATTGCAGACATTCTTTCTTCATAATCAATTAGTAGAGGGAAAAAGTCAATTCCTACTCTAGGTTCTTTAGATACACAGCAATGTACGAATAACATTGTATCTCCGCATCTTACTGTAACAGAACCGTTTGTTGATTGAGCATATTTTCCGGTTTCAACAGTAACTGTTTTTCCGCCGATTTCTAGCTCAAATTTTTTTGTTTCCGGTACCATAATTACCTTTTCTTTCTGTGTCGTCTTCGACACCTTTTAGTTATACACTTCTAATGTTCGTTAATATTATACCGCAAACAAGAAAAAGGGGCTATTTCTATAAAGTATTGTGACAAGAATATTTTAAAAATTGATAAATAAAAAAGCCCTTTAGGGGCTTTTCTATCAATATATAGACAAATAAGAATTAGTAGTTTAAAAATGCATATCAAAAGATGATGGCATTCCATTAATTTTTTCATCTTCCATTCTCATAGCAGAGCCTATTGTGAAACTTTCTGCATAGAGTTTATTAATTTTATAATTAATATCGCCAGTAAACACTTCTTCATTTTCTTCTAAGAATTTGAAAAGAGGTTCAGTAGGACTTTTTACAAGATTTGTAAGAGAGTCCCCAGCTTGTTTAAGTGTTCTTTCTCCTATTTCCGGAACTTTTACATTCATTCCAAAAGGTTTATATGGTCTGTTAAATGAAGCACCTGTATCTGCCATTGTTATTTTAATCCTTACCTTTTATAAACTAAGTACATTCATTTAATCGGTATATTTTTTATTAAAATTTAATTTATTGGAGAAATTTTTACATTTGTTAATATTTATAAGTTCAGGATTTAATTTAGATATATCAAGATCAATGTTTTTATGTGATTGTTTGTATATTGTATTTTTAAAATCAATTATATATTTTACATTTATATTATGTTTGGCAAAAACCCCGGAATTTGCAAGCTCAATTAGTCTATCAATATATTTTTGACAATTTTCTTTTGTTTTGGGACGTCTTTTTAGTTGTTTAAGAAAACTAATATTTTGTCTTTCAGTATTTTCTCGACAACAAGCTCCTCCAAAATTATACATACAGTCAGGTCCACCTAGAGACTTTGGGTAAATATGTTCTACTGAAGCTATTGAAGGCCAAAGAAGTCTATACCCAATTTTCTCAGGGGGATCTGATAGTATTTTTAAAATATATGCAGATGTACTTTCTTTTGATGTTGGAAGTTTTTCTGCTATTAAAAGCATTTTTTCTTGTAATTTTGAATTTGGAACATCTGATATGATTTTTGATAAATCATATATGAATGATTTTCTATTAAAAGGTATTACGGTTGGTTCTAAGTTTAAACGGCTTTTTGATATATTGAATAAATTATTTAAGGGGACATTGTCATTAAGTTCAGAATTTTTTAGAATTTCAAACATAGATTCAAGAGTGTTTTTCTGTCTTTCAATAGTGTTTGCTGTTGTGCTATTAGTGAATCTGTTTGATTCTTTTACTAATTTATTCATTATTGTAATAGCTTTTGGATTTTCCGTTTTTTCAATATCTGTTCTTATTTTTTCGAGTTTATACTTAAATTCATATGAGCTGAATGGGATAATTATTGGTTCATCATTTAATTTCTTTTTAGTATTATCCATAAATAGTTTAAATGTATATTTGTATTTATCTGGTAGTTCATGAGCTGCATTTATTAATTCTTGAAAAATTGGTTTTTGTTTTTTTCTTAAGCGTTTTTTAAATCTTGGAGCAATATCTTCTATTATTTCTTTC
>CAUDIU010000037.1 GCA_958449715.1 uncultured Clostridium sp.
CACTGGTCTAATCTTGCTAAAAATAACAGCAAGAGTTTCATTTACTTTCTCATAACTTGTCGTCTGAGCTGGCTGCAAAAATTCAGGTACAATCTTCACATATTTTCCAGCAGCATAAGCACTAGAAGACATAAGTAATAATATCGAACACAATATAAATAACTTTTTCATAATATAACTCCATTGACATAATAACACAAACATACAGCTTTTAACATTTTCTGGAATTCGGCATCAACTTAAATTTAAGAAATGTAAAATTATAAACTAAATTTATAAAGATAAAACAAAAACATCCGTCAATAATTTTGTCAAAAAATTGACTTTAAACAAAAAGTCATTAAACAAAAAGTAGAAAGTAAGAATATTGAAAGGATGTGGGTATGTCATCTATTAGTTCAATTAGCAGCACACAAGCAGCCTCGGTGTCAACCTATAAAAGCGAAGAGCTCAGTTCTTCTACCAAATTAAAACTGGAAGCATTAGGTATTGACCCGACAACTGTAACCTCAGAAGCTCAAGCTCAAAGTTTAATAGCTCAAGCTGAAGCTACAAAACAACAACAAAATTCAGGACAACAACAAGGAGGAGGTAATTCATCAGAACAAGAACTTTTATCAGAAGCAAAAACACTTGCATCTGCAGTTGGAGTAAGCGTTTCATCTAATGACAGTTTAGACGATATTATAGATAATATTTCCGATCAAATTCAGGTTATGCTGAATTCAGGGGATCAATCTAAAATATCAGCTGCTCAAGGATATCAAGCTCAATTGGCAAGTCTTTCTGATAGGGTAGACTCTGTTCAAAATACACAACAAAATATTTTTAACGCAATGGATATGATTTCCTTAAGCAATAAATATGCTTTAGGATTATAGAAAAATTATTTCTAACAAACAAAATTTTAGAAGGGTTTCATTAAATTATGAAACCCTTTTGTGCTTGTTAGATTTCTGCATTTAATTCTTTCAAAACTTTACAAGGATTTCCAACTGCAACAACATTTGATGGGATATCTTTTGTCACAACACTACCAGCTCCTATCACAACATTATCACCGATTGTAACACCAGGCATTACACAAACATTTCCCCCAATCCAAACGTTATTCCCAACAGTTATCGGATAAGCATACTCAATTCCAGCATTTCTTGTTTTAACATCTAATGGATGACCTGCAGTATAAAATCCGCAATTTGGACCAATAAATACATTATCCCCGAATTTAACTTTTGCAGGATCTAAAATTACGCAATTGTGATTAGAATAAAAATTTTCACCAATTTCAATATTATAACCATAATCGCATCTAAAATCCGGCTCAATCAAAAAATTTTCTCCAGTTTTTCCTAATAATTGCTTTAATACGGATTTCCTTTCTTCTACATTATCAGGAGAAAGGTTATTATATTTATGACATAGACACTTACAATGCATTCTCTCATCTATTAACTCTTTATCATAATTTGCATCGTATAATTGCCCGCTCAACATTTTTTCTTTTTCTCTCATTAATACATTCTCCTTATTTGCCAAAATAATATCACAAAAAATACCCTGACGAGTAATGCCATTTATTCATCAACAAAACAGAATAATATGAAACACAATCAGAAAATAAGTCAGGTCAAAAATGTTAAAAAAATTTTTTATAATTCTAATCTTTTTACTAATTTCAACAAACATCTCAAACAGTGAAGAATTAATTAAACAACAAGGTAAAATCCCCGATTATTCATACATATATCTAGGACCTGACAAATATGAAAAATTTAATAGAAAAGTTTTTGCATTTAACCTCGGATTAAACAAATATGCAATAAGACCAGTACATATTCTATGGTGTTCTATTTTGCCTGAATACGGAATAGAAAGAATTCAAAGTGCCTATCAAAACATAGAATACCCCAAAAGATTAGTCAGCAGCCTTATCCAAAAAGATTTTAAAACTACAAAAAGTGAAACAGCTAGATTTCTTACAAATACAACTCTTGGATTAGGAGGAATGTTTGATCCAGCTAAAAGTATTTTTAAAATCGAGCCCATAAATGAAGATATGGAACAAGCTCTTACAAAATGCAAATGTAATTCAGGATCTTACATTGTATTACCTGTTATGAACGGGACAACAGCAAGAGGTGTTGCTGGGAAAATCCTTGACACATCACTAAATCCGACAACATACGTAGGCACTCCTGTATTAGCTATGGTAAAAGCAGGTTTAACAGTCAACAGAACAAGCACAATGCAACCTCTTATCAAAATGGTAGAATCGACATATGCTGACCCTTATGATATCGCAAAAAAAATGTATGGCGTTGAAAATTACATTAAATCAAATAACTTTGATAGAAAGGAAATTCTCGCAAAAGGGTTTGAAATCGCGCAAGAAGAAATTGCAAATAATAAAATTAATAATAATGAAAGTACACTTGATATAAAAGAACAGAATAAAAACGAAATAAATAACGAAGAAAAACTCACAGTTGCTGAAATTTTAAAAGGCGGAACAAATATTGATAATATTATATTGAAAAGTTATAACCTTGAAAATTCTCAACTTATGGCAGATATGCTCTTATTTGACTACAATCCTCAAAATCCAATAGTTGATTCTATGCGTACTGCCTTATTTGATATTCCAGAAAAAGACAAATCTATTTGGAATGAAATGTCAATATGGAACAGATGTTTTACTAAACAAATAAAAACTTCATCTGTAAATATTACTCCTGAAAAAGAAAATTATAAATTCAGATATATTCTACAAAAAGATAAAAATTCCCCGCTTGCAATAATTTACCCGTCAATTGGTGAAGGAATAGTTTCAGAACATTCTGCCGTATTTGCGAAAATATTTTATGATGCAGGGTATTCCGTAATAATTCAAGGAAGCCATTTTCAATGGGAATTTGTAAAAAGTATGCCTGATAATTATGCTCCAGGAATTCCTGCACAAGATGCTGAATACTTAAGATTAGTAACTTCTAAAATTATTAATCAACTTGAGAAAAAATATAATTGTAAATTCCAAGAAAAAATCTTAATCGGAACATCATTTGGAGCTCTTACAACTTTATTTGTAGCGGATAAAGAATATAAAAATAATACTTTAAATATTACAAAATACATCTCAATCTGCCCTCCTATTGAGCTTGTATATGCTATGGAACAGGTAGACAAAGGCATTGATAAATGGGATCGAAACACTGAAAATTTAAAAAATACAGCAGCTAAAACCGCAGCAAAAGTGGTCCAACTTGTAGAGAAAAAAGAAGATAACAAGAATTTCAACATAAATGCACTTCCATTCACAGAAGAAGAAGGACTTTTGATTACAAGTTTTGTAATGCATCAAAAATTGTCTGATTTGATATTTACAATTGAACAAACTAAAAAAAATCAAAAAACTGACATCTATGAAAAAATTTATAATATGAATTATGAAGACTATGTAAGGAAATATGTGCTTGGGAATAATTACAAAACACTTGAAGATTTAAGATTTGATTCAAGTATCCTATCTTTATCAGACTATCTGCAAAATAACAATAATTATAAAATATATCATTCTTTAAATGACTATTTAGTAAACCATAGTCAATTAAAAAAGTTAAAACTATGCACAGGCAAAAAAACTGTAATTTTAAATAACGGAGCTCATCTTGGATTTTTATATACAAACGAATTCATAAATGAACTTAAAAAAGATATAGCAATTCCTAACAAAATAGCAAATTCTAAAAATTAAATATGCTTACTAGCCCAATTTATAATTTTTTCAAAATAGAATTCAGTATTCCCTATAATATCCAAAGAATCCCAATTAATATTTACAAGCAGAATTTCTTTATCTTCACCATCCAACTCCATCAAAAGTTCTTTTTTAGAACCCATATATTCTGAATTTTTGAGATAATAAATTGCCTGCAAAATAAAAAATGCACATTTATAACCTTGTGATAAAACTTCAATGTCACGGTTTTCAAACAAATATCCATGGCACATTTGATGATACAAATTAGCAGAATTTATCTTAATAGCATTTACAATATCTGCTCTGCCTAAAGCTGGTATAAAATGAAATAAACTGCCATGTAATGGAATTGTATCATTAACTAATTGGAACAGGTCATGTTTTGGCCAATTATAAATTTCTTTTTCTCCAGATATAAAGCCACAAACTTTTTCATAAAAAGGCATCGAATGAACTATTTTTTTATATTCGACTAAATCTTCAAAAGTTAATCTATCCAAAATTATTACAATATCAACATCGCTATTCTCGGTTGCCTCTCCTCTTTTGTAACTACCCTGAAGACCGACAAACTTTATACGCGAATTGAATTGATCAAATAATTTTTTGGTAAAATCCTGTAACCAAACTTCTATATTAAATTCCATAAAATTATTATAATAATTTTTCTTTAAAATATCAACAATACAAAAAAATTAGTAAGCTGGAATAATATACTGTGTATCAAAAAAAATAATATTATATATAAATATAATTATATTATTAACTAGAAGAAAGGAATATTATGAAAAACGCTTCAGATTGTTCTAATTGCATAAATTATGGAAAAGTCGTAATTGTAGGCTGTGGTTTTGTTGGCTCTGCATCTGCATTCAGTTTAATGGAAAGCGGGCTATTTACAGAAATTGTAATGATTGATGCAGATAAAAGCCGAGCAGAAGGAGAAGCTCTTGACATTAGCCATGGAATCCCATTTGCAAGACCAATGAAAATATATGCTGGGGATTATGAAGATATTAATAATGCAGCAATAGTAATTGTCACTGCAGGTGCAAATCAACAACCTGGAGAAACAAGACTAGACTTGGTAGAAAAAAACATCAAAATATTTCAATCAATAATCCCCGAAATATCAAAAAGAGATTTTAAGGGAATTCTATTAATAGTATCTAATCCTGTAGATATACTTACTTATGTAGCTTTAAAATTGAGCGGATTACCTCAAAATAGAGTAATAGGTTCTGGCACAGTACTTGATACAGCAAGATTAAAATATGCTATAGGACAACACTTAAATATAGACAGCAGAAGCGTACATGCATTCATTATAGGCGAACACGGAGATAGTGAAATAGCAGCTTGGAGCAGTGCAAATATTTCAGGAGTTCCCCTAAACACATTCTGCGAAATGCGAGGTCATTATGACCACAAATCAGCTACAGAAAAAATTGCAGAAGATGTTAAAAATAGCGCTTATGAAATTATTTCAAGAAAAAAAGCAACAAATTACGGCATAGCAATGTCTGTAAAACGAATTTGTGAAGCAATTATAAGAGATGAAAAATCAATTCTACCAATATCATCTATGATGCAAGGGGAATATGGTATAAATGATGTCGTATTGAGTATGCCTGCAATTGTCGGCATAAATGGTGTAGAAAATCATATCCCAATATCATTGAACAAAACAGAAATAGAAAATCTACATAAATCTGCAGAAACACTAAAAAATATTCTGAATAAAAACACCCTATAATTACCTTAATACTGCAAATGATTGATTATAATATGTACTTATTGACATAAGCACAATAATAAATTACGATTAAAGTAGAAAAATCTACCAGATTACCTTACAAAATTGGAGAGAGGGAAGTATGAAATATCAAATGACAAGAAAAAAATGGGGAATACTTATTTTGGCAGTAATTATTGTGCCAATAATTTATAATAAAACATCTGGAATTATTGCTGCAATCGCACAAAGACGAGCAATGTTAATGCCAAAAGAAGTAGAAGTAGGAACCCCACATATTGAAGAGGTAAATGTATCTGCAGAATCTACAGGCAGAGTAGAAGCAGAATATTCTGTAGACCTTGTAGCAAGAGTTCCTGGATTTTTACTAAAAAAATATTTTAAAGAAGGTGACTTTGTAAAAAAAGGTCAAGTTCTATTCCAAATCGATCCTAGAGAATACCAAATTGAAGTAAATAACTCCCAAGCAAACGTAAATCAATACAGTGCATTATTAAAAAATGCTCAACAAGAATTAAACAGAGCTAACGCTCTTGTAAAAGAAGATTTAATTAGCAGATCTGATGTAGACCAAAGCCTTGCATCAAGAAACCAAAATAAAGCTCTCTACGATGCAGCTAGACAACAACTTGAATTAGCTAAAGTAAATTTAGGTTACACAAAAATAAAATCTCCAATTGACGGAAGAATAGGCAAAGTAAATATTACAGAAGGGAATTACGTAACTGCTACATCTGGCTCTTTAGTAAACATATCAAGTGTAAATCCTGTATTTGTAACATTCAGCTTAAAAAGTGATGACTTTGTAAGACTTTTAAAAGCTAGTAACAAATTCAAAGATGCAAAAGTTGAAGTTCAATTTGATGGCGGATCTTGGTATGACAAAATAGGTAAAGTAAATTTTGTAGATAATAAAATTGATAAAAATTCAGGATCAGTAACTTTAAGAGCTACATTTGACAATTCAAAAGGCTGGTTAGTTCCAGGAGCTTATATGAAAGTTAAAATAACTGCTCCTAAATTGGTTAAATATATGACAGTTCCTCAAGCTAGCACAAAAGGGGATGCTATGAGCGGGTACTATGTATGGGCTGTAGAAGATAATAAAGCTGTTAAGAAAAATATCAAAGTTTCAGATGCGATAGATAACAATTGGGTAGTTAACAGCGGTTTGAATCTCGATGATACAATTGTTCTTTCTGGTATTCAAAATATAGCAGTAGAAGGACAAAAATTAAAACCTATACAAAAAACAGAAGAAAAAGCTCAATAATAATTTATAAATTAACAGGAAATATAGTGTATGAAAAAAATATTTGACAAAGAAAAGTTATTCTTTTTTATAAGAAAACCTCGTTTTGCATTGGTAATATCAATATGTATTGTAATTTTAGGTTTAATTTCAATATTAAGCCTAAAACAAGAAAGTTACCCAGATGTTACACCGCCTCAAGTAAGAGTAT
Source organism: uncultured Clostridium sp. (assembly GCA_958449715.1). Classification (GTDB taxonomy): domain Bacteria; phylum Cyanobacteriota; class Vampirovibrionia; order Gastranaerophilales; family Gastranaerophilaceae; genus Stercorousia. The sequence goes on from CAUDIU010000037.1 coordinate 6,980, forward strand.
CAGCAACATACCAAGGTGCGAGTGCTGAGGTAATTGAATCATCTGTTGCTACAGTTTTGGAAAACAAACTAAACGGTGTTGAAAATATGACTTATATGTCTTCAACATCAACTGACGGAAGCTATAGTTTGACTATATACTTTAAAGTCGGAACAGACAAAAACATTAACTTAATGAATGTTCAAAACTTAATTCAAAGGGTACAATCTCAATTACCTGAAGAAGTACAAAGAACTGGTGTAACTGCAATAAGCAGATCTTCAGGTTCAGGTGCGATAATCCTTACACTATATCCTGAATCAGGCAACTGGTCACAACTTGACTTGACAAACTATGGTTCTATATATATTAAAGATGAATTAAAACGTGTAGAAGGTGTAGCTGATGTAAGCGTATTTGGTGGCGGCAATTATTCTATGAGAATATGGCTTGATCCTCAAAAAATGGCTGGACTAAATGTTTCTACAAGTGAAATTCAAAATGCTATTACAAGTCAAAACACTCAAGTTGCAACTGGTGCTTTAGGACAATTACCTACAGATGATCCTCAAGCATTACAAATTACCCTAAAAACTCCAGGCAGACTTGTAGATGTAAAACAATTTGAAAATATAATTATCCGCTCAAATATGGACGGTTCAAACGTAAAAATCAAAGATGTTGCAAGAGTAGAACTAGGTGCAGAATCATATTCTAACTTAGGTCTTGTAAACGGTAAACCTTCAGCAGTTGTAGTTATATCACAATTACCTGATGCAAACATAATTAACTTATCAAAAGCGGTAAAAGCTAAAGTTAATGAAATGAATTCAAGAATGACAAACGGCATAAAAATTCTATACGTAAAAGATGATGCTGATTTCATTCACGAATCAATGAAAGAAGTTGAATTTACTATTTTATTAACAGCAATTATCGTAGTAATCATTATCTTCTTATTCTTAGGCGATGGAATGGCAACGCTTGTACCTTGTGCAACTATCCCTGTATCATTAATCGGTACATTCTTTGCATTGAAAGCATTTGGAATGACAATTAACCTGTTATCCTTATTTGCATTAGTACTTGCCGTAGGTGTTGTTGTAGATGATGCAATTGTAGTTATTGAAAACGTAAAAAGACACATGGAAGAAGGCAAATCAGCAATTATTGCAACACAACTGACAATGGAAGAAGTAGGATTTGCTTTAGTTGCAATGGCTCTTGTATTAATGGCAGTATTTGTACCAATCATATTTATGGGTGGTATGACGGGTGTAATGTACAAACAATTCGCAGTATGTATCGCCGTATCAATTGCAATTTCTGCACTTTGTGCATTAACATTATCACCTGCAATGTGTTCACATTTCTTAGGTCAAGAGAAAAAAGAACATGATTATAATAAATATCCTTACCTAAAACATATTGAAAATATTATTGAAAGAATAAATAAGAAAACATCTGTACTTGTTGTAAAATTCAATGAAAAATTTGAAAAAGTTGAAGATTTTTATATGGAATATGTAACAAAATTCGTTTACAACAAAAAACTCGTTGCAATATTTTATGCAAGTATAGTACTTTTAACATTAATATCTTTCAAGACAATTTCTACAGGCTTTATCCCTGATGAAGACCAAGGAGTATTAATTGCAAGTATTACATTACCTGATGGAGCTTCTTTATCAAGAACAGAAACAGTAGCTACAAAATTTGTAAATGAAATAAAAGATATTCCAGGCATTAACCCTGAAAAATTAACAGTATTTAGTGGCGATAGTTCAAACCAAGCCAATGTAATCATTCAATTAAAAGATTATGATTACAGAAAAATAACACCTATTAAATGGATATGTAAAAAAATAAAAGGAGAAGAAACAGATCTAACTCATACAACTATATTAAATAAAGTAAGAATGGTTGCAGCTAACACAAAAGAAGCTTCTATTCAAGCCTTTTCACCTCCTGCAATTAACGGTATGAGTATGATGGGCGGTTTTGAATTCCAAATGTTATCTCAAGGAGAATACACTCCTCAAGATATGGAAAGTTGGTCAAATAAATTAGTATCAGCTGCTAATCAAAACCCAACATTATCAAACGTATTTACATCATTCCAAGCAAACGTACCTCAATATATCGTAGAAATAGATTATGAAAAAGCATTAGCTCAAAGCGTTGACCTACAAGAATTATACGCAACACTATCATCAATGCTTGGTACATATTATGTAAATGACTTTAATAAATATGACAGAATATTTAAAGTTCAAATGCAAGCTGAAAGTAATTTCAGAAACAAAGCAACTGATTTATCAGGAATATATGTAAAAAATACCAATGGAGTAATGGTGCCAATATTATCAATTGTAAAATTAAGACAAACTGTAGGTACAGCATCAATTACAAGATATAACCAATACAAATCAGTACAAATTCAAGGACAACAAGCTGAAGGTAAAAGTTCAGGAGACGCAATGAATGCTATGGAAGAAGTTGCAAAACAAGTATTACCTTCAGATATGACATTTGACTGGTCAGGTACTTCTGCTCAAGAAAGAGAAGCTTCCGGACAAACTGCAATGATTGTTGGTATGGCTTTAGTATTTGTATACCTATTCTTGGTTGCATTATATGAAAGTTACACAATTCCTATTGCTGTATTGTTAATTTCTCCAATTGCAGCACTAGGTGCGTTGATATTCCAAATGATGATTAACCAATCATTTGATATATATTCACAAGTTGGTATGATTACATTAATAGGTCTTGCAGCTAAACAATCAATCCTTATTGTTGAATTTGCCAAAGAAGAACATGAAAAACATGGCCTATCTGTTAAAGATGCCGCAATAAAAGCTGCAAAATTAAGATTTAGAGCGATTATGATGACAGAATTAGCATTCATCATCGGGGTATTACCAATGATCTTTGCCACTGGAGCAGGTGCTAATTCAAGAATTTCTGTAGGTTCTACAGTATTTGGCGGTATGATTGCAGCTTGTACATTAGGTGCAGTTCTTACTCCAGCATTCTATGTAATCGTTCAAGAATTTGTAGACCTATTCCCTAAAAAAGAAATAAGCGAAAAAGATTTGGAGATATAAAATACAATGAAAAAGATTTTAAATGTAATTTTAATATGTTCAATATTTACACTTTCAACCACCACAACTTTTGCAAAAGGCTGGTTTAAAAAAGATAAAACAGAAAAAGAAACAAAAGAAAAAGTTGAAATTGTAAAACCTGAAAAAGAAAAAACTAATTTAAAACATGAAATAAAAAAAATAAAATATAATGCTAAATCGCAACAAGAATCTTCTAAAGAAGCCGAAGGGATGTACGAGACAAAATTCCCTGCAATTAACAGTAAAATAGAATACTCTCAAATGAACGGGGAAGTAACATTAAGCGACTGTATAAAACTTGCAATTACCCACCATCCTACAATTATGTCAGCAATTAGTAATGCTGAAATCTATAAAACAATGGTAGGTCAAGCTTGGTCAAATTATTTTCCAACAATAAGTGCTGGGGTAAACTATTCAAGAAACGACATGTTTATGACAATGTCAAGCTCATATGCAAGAATGATGGCTCAAAAATATAATATGTATTATATGCCGACAATTTCAGCAAATATGCTTTTATTCGACTTTGGAAAAACCAAATCAATGGCAGATTCAGCTCAAAAAACTTACGAATCATCAAGATATGATGCAGAAACAAGTATTGAGTTAGTAATATACAATGTAAAAGTTGCATATTATAATCTTGTATTTGCAGAAATTCAAAAAACGGTATATGAAGATACAGTAAAAGACTTTGAATTACAATTAAAACAAGCTAAAGCTCAATATGATATCGGTAGAAAAGCCAAAATAGATGTAACTACAGCTGAATATAACTTAGGTAATGCTAAAGTTAATTTAATTAAAGCTAAAAACACATTAGAATTAGCAGCAGCAGAACTTGCAAATGCTGTAGGTATTCCGGAATTAGAAAATGTCATATTAAAAGACAAGCTAAATTCCAAAGCATACAATGTAAATTTTCAAGACCTTTTAAAAACAGCAGAAAAATCAAGACCAGCACTTTTAGCTTCTAAGAAATTAATGGACGCCGCTGAATTAAATATCAGAAGTGCAAAAAGAGCATTCTCTCCAGACATAAGTGCATTCGGTTCATACAATCAGGGTGGAAGACAAATTGACAGTGATTATGGTTATCAATTTGGTGTCCAATTAAACTATAACGCACTAAACCTTATGTTACTGAAAAAACAAGTAGATGAAGCTAAAGCTGCTTATAAAAAAGCCGTAGCTGATTATGAACAACAAAGACAAAACGTCTACTTGGAAGTAAAAAGTGCATACATAAGCCTATTAAATTCTCATGATAGTATCGATGTATCAAAACTTGCGCTTCAACAAGCTAAAGAACGTCAATACCAAGCATTCAGAAGATACCAAGTCGGACTTGGAGATGCTATTGAATTTAAAGATGCTGAAAATAGTTACCTGAATGCTCAATTAGATTATTATTCAAATCTTCTTAACTACAACATCAACGCAGCTGAACTTGAAAGAGTTGTAGGTGCTCCTATCCAAGAATCTGATGTTGATTTATAAAATAATTTATTGATTTTTTTAACTCTTTAATATAGATTATTTTACAGAGGAGATTAAATTGAACAGACGTCTAAAAGGCATACTGAATGGTGTAATTGCATCAGCCAGTTATGGTACAAACCCCTTATTTGCCCTGCCGTTATTTGCAGCAGGAATTGGAGTCAATTCTGTACTTTTTTACAGATATGCTCTTGCTGTAATAATTTACGGACTATGGTTGAAATTTAAGAAAAAAATGTCTTTTCACTTAACGAAAAAAGAATTTATCCCGATTTTTATACTTGGAATATTTTTCTCATTATCATCTTTGACTTTATATGATGCATTTAATTACATTGAAGCTGGGATTGCATGTACAATTTTATTTATTTACCCTGTATTAGTTGCAATTATAATGGCAATGTTTTTTAATGAAAAAATTACCAAAACAGTTATCTCTTCAATATTATTAACCTCAATAGGAATTGCTCTTTTATACAATGGAAAAACAGGAGTGAGCTTAAATCTATATGGAGTTGGAATAGTTTTTTTATCAGCTCTTTTGTATGCATTATACATTGTTGGTGTAAAAAACATAAAAGCAATTCAACACATCAACAGAGCTAAAATGAGCTTTTATGTAATGTTATTTGGACTCATAGTCTATATAATAAATTTAAAATTCTGCACTCAATTACAAATTTTAGATAAACCATACCTTTGGCTTTTAGCAATAGGACTATCAATATTCCCTACAATTATTTCCCTTGAGACAATTACAATTTCAATAAAATTAATTGGTTCAACAACAACCGCAATTTTAGGGGCATTAGAGCCATTAACAGCAATATTCTTTGGAGTTTTAGTATTTCATGAACAACTAACAACAAGAATATGCATCGGAGTCATGCTGATACTTTTTGGAGTATTGCTAATCGTTACAAGAAAAAAGAAATAAATATATATTATATAAATAAGCAATAAAAAAAGAAGCCTAAAAAGGCTTCTTTTAAAATCTGGGGCGGAAGGATTCGAACCTCCGAATGCCTGGACCAAAACCAGGTGCCTTACCACTTGGCGACGCCCCAATATAGTGGGTACGTTTATTATTGTAATCGCTAAAAGTTTAATGTCAATATTTATGTTTGAATAAATGGACTTTTTTCTTTAGCTTTTATTATACAAACTGATGAATTAAGAATTTTTTCAAACACATCAAGCACCATAATCTCACTTTCAAAGTGCCCTAGATCAAACAATATAATAGGGCTATCAAGTGCTGTATGAAATTTCAAATCACCAGTAACTAAAGCATCTGCACCATATTCAAATGCTTCTTGAATAAATTCAGAGCCGCTACCTGCACAAAACGCTATTTGTTTAATTTGTTGCTTATTAAAATTATTTACATAGCGAAGATTTGGTGAAATCTTTTTTAAAAGATTAACAAAATCTTTTATATCAATTTCTTTATCAAATGTTACTAACCTTGTAAAATCTCCGATATTACAAGATTTTTCAAGACCAATTGACTTAATTAATGTATCAGTTGTGCCACCTTCAGCTCTATCCATATTTGTATGAGCACTATATATATTTATATCCTTCCATGCTAACGGGACAAAAAACAAAGGATGATGAGATATAATCATTTGGCAGTTTTGGCCTTTTGCCTGTTTTACGATATCATCAGTCACAGTTAGACAGAGCATGACTTTTTCTACTTCAGATACTGAACTATCAACACCCCAGCCGGAACAATCCCAGCTTTCTGCAAGTTCTAGCGGTGCAAAATTTTCAATTTTTTTTGCAATTTCATATTTATCCATAAATTGCCTCAAAAATCTTTCGCGCAACTGTCGCTTTATCAGCTCTTTCAATTTTTGTCATATTTCCGTTTTTATCTAAAATTGTAACTTCGTTATAATCACTTGAAAATCCTATATCTTTTCTTGAAATATCGTTTGCAATTAAGAAATCACAACCCTTTTTAGCTATTTTTTCTTTTGCATTTTCTATTAAGTTTTCACTTTCAGCACAGAAACCGACTACTATTTGAGATTTTTTTATTGATGAAATTTCTTTTAAAATATCAGGGTTTTTTACTAAAGTAAGCGTAATCTCATCTTCTGATGTTTTTTTCATCTTTTGAGGAGCAACCTCTTTTACACGATAATCTGCTACAGCTGCTGCCATAATTACACAATCAGCAGATTCAAAGTCATTTTCAACAGCTGATTTCATATCAATTGCAGATTTTACTTTTATTACATTGTATCTTCTTTGAACATCTTTTGTTGTAATTAGTGTCACATCAGCTCCAAGATTTTTCGCAGTATCAGCAAGAGCTAGTCCCATCTTGCCTGACGAATAATTTGAAATATACCTTACAGGATCAATATCTTCGATTGTCCCCCCTGATGTAATCACAATTTTTTTACCTTTAAGCGGTTTGTAATTGAGCAATTCTACAGTTTTGTCAAAAATCTTATCAAGACTGCACAAACGCCCCTTACCTTCATAACCGCAAGCTAAAAAACCGCTTTCAGGTTCTAAAATTTCATAATGAAGCTTATACAAATTTTCTTGAAGAACAGGATTTTCCCACATATTACAATTCATAGCAGGAGCAATTATAACAGGTTTTGTAAAAGCACAAGCAATTGATGTCAATAAATTATCGCATACACCTGTAGCAATTTTAGAAATTGTATTAGCTGTCGCAGGAGCTATAACCATAATATCCGCAGAATCAGCATATGATATATGTTCAGGCTTAAAATCCTTAACATCAAATTCCTCTACTGCTACATCATTTTGACTCAAATTCTGCAATGTAAGTTTTGTAACAAAATTCAAAGCATTAGGAGTACATACAACTAAAACATTTGCATTAGCTCTTTTATACATCCTTATTAACTCGCACATTTTATATGCAGCAATTCCTCCGGTAATACCTAAAAGAATCGTTTTCCCGCTTAACATTTTTCATGTTCTCCGTTTATAATACGTTCCAATTCAGAAATCGCATTATCTAAATCATCATTCACAATTTTATAATCAAAATTTTCAGCACGTGCAAGTTCTTCTTTTACCGCATTAAGACGTTTTTGAATAGTCGCTTCATCTTCAGTATGACGGCCTCTCAAACGTTTTTCCAAATCCTCTAACGATGGAGGGCAAATAAATATCAAAACAGATTCAGGCATTTGTTTTTTTACCTGCAAAGCCCCTTGTGTATCGATTTCTAAAATTATATCTTTTCCATCTTCAAGACATTGGTTTATAAATTTTTTCTTAGTTCCGTAAAAATTTCCTGCAAATTCAGCCCACTCAAGAAATTTATCATTTTCTATACAATCTTTAAAATCATCTTTTGTCATAAAAAAATAATTCACACCATCAACTTCCCCTTCTCGAGGAGCACGAGTTGTGCAAGATATTGACAGCATAAAATTAGGATTTCTTGATAGAAAGCCTTTTAAAACAGTTCCTTTACCGACTCCTGATGAGCCTGATACTACATACAATTTTTTATTCATAGTATAATTATACAATGAACAAGAAAGCAATTTACAAATTTTTGAAAAAAATTAATACGGCAAAATCTAACAAAGCCTTAGCAGAAATTATTAATCAAGGATTTATTGATATTACAGGAGCTCTTGCTTGCTGGACAGGTCTAATTAATTGGGGAACTAATCAAATCGAAGTCAAAAAAATTAAAGAGACAGAGAAATTAAAAGCTAATAAGAACTTAGTATCTGAAGTTAAAAAAATCAGACAAATAGCTTTTGATTACTACAAAGATTTTGAAATGGAAGATTTAAACGAATACCTCGAGCTTACTTCTAAGAAAAATATTATTCTAAAGCCTTTAATTTACAGAAACAATTCTTTAGGATATATCGGAATGATTAGCGATGACGAGAACTTTAATAAAAAAAATATCGAAATCGTAAATATATTACTCGAATACATATATTCGAGACTTGAAATAATTTCCCTATATGAAGAAAGAAAAAGAAGTGGCAGAGAAAGAATTGAATTTTTAGCAAGTATCGCCCACGAATTCAAAACGCCGCTTAATTCAATTATGGGATTTTCAGATCTTTTAGCAGAAAAATTTCAAAAAACAGATAATGAAAAATACTTAAATAACATTTCTAAAAGCTCAGCATATCTTATGAGATTAATCCAAAACATTTTGGATTACACAAAAAATGAATACGGGACAATGGATTTGAAACCTGAAAAAATCAGAGCTAAAGAAATTATAGATGATATAATTTTAAGTTTCGATGAAATTAGAAAAGAAAAAAACATAACATTTAATTACACATTATCAGATATTACAATAAAAGCAGACCTCATCAGATTTAAACAACTTGTATATAATCTGATATCTAATGCTATTAAATTCAGTAAAGAAAACAGTTCTATTTCAATAGTAACATTCCTAAACAATAAAAAAGAATTTACATTTGAAATTCAAGACAAAGGCGATGGAATTAGTAAAAGAGATCTTGCAAAAATATTCAATTTCTTTACTCAAGTCAACAGAAGTGAATTAAAACGAAAACAAGGCTCAGGAGTTGGACTTGCAATATGTAAAAAAATTGCCAGATCCCATGGCGGCGATTTATATGTCAAATCAAAACTCCATCAAGGCAGCACTTTTTGGTTTACAATACCGCAAAAAAAATCCTCTCGATAATACGAGAGGATTTTTTATTATTTATTTTATTTGCTAATTATTTTGCTTTTTTCTTTCATCAATCATTAATACAGTACAAATTGCGATACATACTAATGCTGAGAATACCCAAAATACAATAGCACCGTTCCAACCGAATTTATCAACCATAAATCCTGTACCGGTTGATGATAAAACAGCACCTATGTAACCAAATGTTCCTGTAAATCCGGTAGCTGCAGATGCAACTTTTTTAGAACTTGATTCTACGGCACATAAACCACCAATCATCATCTGAGGTCCATATGTAAATGCACCTAAAAGTCCGATAAGAACAAAATCTAAAGTGCTGATTGTATTAAATTTCAATAAAATTAAGCAAACTACAACACCTAAAAGATAAATAAGATTTACAGGCGCTCTTTGACCTTTAAAAATCTTATCAGAAACTAAGCCTGCACAAATTGTACCAACAATACCAACTAATGGTAAAGAGCTTAATTTCATTGCAGCTAATTCTAAAGAGTTGCTTTTTGCTTCACTTAAATACTTAATCATCCAATCTTCTGCACCAAATCGGATAATATATACGAAAATGTAAGCAATAGCTAAAAGCCAAATTGTTTTGTTATACAAGATATTTTCTTTAAATATTTCAATATAAGTTCTGTTATCTTCACCACAATCAGCTTTTTGCACAACTGGTTCGTTATTATAAGTTTCAATATCTGGCAAACCTAAAGACTGTGGGCGATCTCTTAATCTGTTATACAACCAAATTGCAACAAGAACTGCTAAAGTCCCTGGTACAAAAAAGGCCATCTTCCATCCGTAATGTGCTACCAAAAATCCTGATACAATTACGCTTAAGAAAGTACCGGTCTGGTGAGAACAAGACCACAATGACCATTTAGTACCTCTTTCAGAATTTGAATACCAATATGTCAAACTTTTTGCAACAGCTGGGAAACCTGCTGATTGGAACCAACCGCTTG
>CAUDIU010000038.1 GCA_958449715.1 uncultured Clostridium sp.
TATACCTATTAGTGAAAATGCAACTTTTACGGATAACTCAGCTCCCGTTAGAATAGAATTTACTACATCTGAAAGTTTTCCGTTTATGGCTCCGCAAATAATTGATATTACAATTAGAAAATAAAAAATGTAGTTCATAATTGTATTAAAGCATTAAATATGATTGTGGTCAATATTAATGTCTATGGTGTCTTCGTGGTGGTGGAGGTGCATCGTGTCTATGATGGTGATGATGTGGTGGGGTAGTGTAAATTATACTTGGTACAGTTACAGGCATATAAATAGTATTTTTTTGTGCTTCTTCATAATCGTCCATTATAGCTTTATATTCATCATAGTTAATTGTGTTAGGATTAGAGTCATCTTCATTATATTTTTCAGATAATATATTAAATTGTCTTGCAGTGTATTCTACTTGTTTTTGAGAAAATGGAATATATTTCATATATTTATTCCAATTGTTTTGTTCAATGTTGACTACTTCTTGAGTTGATAATGTTCCATTTTCATTAATATCTAATTCTTGAAATATTTCTCTTCGAGTTTTATCTGGATTTATAAAATCTTTATCGCCAGTTTTAAAACAATTAGGGATATTATACATTGGAGTATTGGTTACAGGAACTGTTATATAATTCATTGGGGGATAATATATTTGAGCTTTTGCTTCTTCTGCAGGAATTACTGTTGCAAGTGTTATAGCTGCTGCTCCTGCAGCTGTTTTAAGTTTGTTTGATTTCTTGTTTTCCCCATAAAAATTTGGATTTGTATGATAATTTTGTATAGCTGTAATTCTCATATAATACCCCTTTATATTTTGACCACATGAATATAATAGTCAATAAAAAATTTTTTTGTTTGTTCATTAAGAAATTTTTACATACAAAAAACGGGATTATATTATAATCCCGTTTTTATTATTTATTTGATTAATTCAGATTAGTGGCAGCAAGAGCATTCTGAGCAAGTGCAACCTAAAGCTTCTTTAGCTTCTTCTAATCTTACTTTAATACGACCATCAACAGCGATACCTTCACCAGTTGTTTCAGAAATTAACAATGGGTTAATATCTAATTCATCGATGAATTTGAAATCGCTTACTAATTGAGATAATCTCAATAATGTTTCTTGAATTTGGTCGATTTGAGCAGGTTTTGTACCTCTAGCACCTTCTAACAATTTGTATGCTTTAACTGATTTAATCATATCCATAGCATCGATATCTGTTAAAGGAGCAATTCTGAAAGTTACGTCTTTCATAACTTCTACGAATACACCGCCTAAACCGAACATCATCATTGGACCGTATTGAGGATCTGTTGCGATACCGCAAACCATTTCACGGTTACCTTTAACCATTTCTTGAATGATTACACCTTCAAGACCTTCAAGCAATCCTTTTGCTTCAAGTCTTTCAAGTAATCCTTTGTATTCTCTTCTCAATTGTTCTTCTGATTTGATGTTAACAACAACACCGCCTACATCTGTTTTGTGAGAAGTTGTTTTTGAAGTCATTTTCATAACAACTGGATATCCGATTGAATTTCCTAATTCTACAACTTCTTCTTCATTTGTAGCTAAGCCGTATTTGCAAGCTCTGATACCGTATGCTTGTAATACGTCGATAGATTCAAGTGTTGTAAGTTGTGCTCTACCTTCAGCTAAAGAGTTTTTAATAATTTTTTCAACTTTAGCTTTGTCTACATCGTAGCAAGGGATTTTGCCTTCTGGTCTTTCCATCCATAATCTTTGTTGATTTAATCTGTTTAAACCGTCAGCAGCTTCTTCTGCGTACATAAAGAATGGCATGTTAACATCCATATCTGAAAGTTTTGAGAAGAATTCATTTTTAGTCATGAATACGCCAATAACTGGTTTTTCTGGATGTTCTGCTTTAATTTCCATTAAAGCTTTAGCAACATCAATATCTTTCAAGCCTAAGAATGGAAGATAAATTGTGATGATCATATCAACATTTTCATCAGCAATAACTGTTTCTAATGTTTGTTTGTAGTGTTCGATAGGAGCAGACGCAATCATATCGATTGGGTTTTTAACTGATGCTGCAGATGGTAAGAAACTTCTTAATTTATCTTTTGTAGCATCAGAAATTTTAGCCATTTGCATACCGTATTCACATACAGCATCTGTAGCCATAATTCCAGGACCGCCTGAGTTTGTAATAATTGCAACTCTGTCACCTTTTGGAATAGGGCAGTTAGCAAATACTTTAGCTGTTGCAAATAAGTTTTTCAATGAGAATTCTCTGATTACACCTGATTGATGTAATAATGCTGCTGCAGCTTTATCAGCACCTGCTAATGAACCAGTGTGAGAAGATGCTGCAGATGCACCTGCTGCTGAACGACCAGATTTTAGAGCTAAGATTGGTTTTTTCTTAGTAACTCTTGATGCTAATTTTCTGAAGTTAGCTGGGTTTTGAATTGATTCCATGTAAAGTAGAATTTGTTCAACATCTTTATCATTTTCCCAATATTCAATAGCTGTTTCAGCGTTAACATCTGCTTGGTTACCAATTGAAATGAATTGAGCAAAACCAAGGTTTAAGTCTTTCAAAATATTTAAAATACCGCCGCCTAAAGCACCTGATTGTGATACGAAACCGATGTTTCCTCTTTCAGGTAAGCTTTCTGCGAAGCAGCCATCCATTCTGATTTCAGGGTTAGTATTTACAACACCTAAACAGTTTGGACCTACACATCTCATTCCATATTCTTTAATTTTAGCAACTAATTGTTTTTCAACTTCTGCACCTTCAGCACCTGTTTCTTTGAAACCAGCTGTGATGATACATAAACCTTTAATGCCTTTTTCATGGCATTGATCAATTGTTGATAATACAAATTTTGCGTTTACAACGATGATTGCAAGATCTACTTCTCCAGGAATTTCTAAAACTGAAGTGTATGCTTGTAATCCTTCAATAATACCACCTTTTGGGTTTACAGGGTAAATTTTTCCGTTAAAATTGTATTCCTGTAATCTTTTCATAATATCAGAACCGATAGTATGTTCTTTTGTTGAAGCACCGATAACCGCAATTGATTTCGGTTTCATGATTTTGTCTAAAAGATTCATTTTCTTTCCTTTCTTTTCTTCTTATTTTATTTATTCGTCTTGTATGATTTCCATAAATTTTTTACCTAATTTATTGAAAAATTTAGTTGTTTTTTCTTTAAATGTTGGGGGTAAATTCGCTAATTTTTTATCAAATTCTTCAATTGCATTTTGAGCAGCAACATCATAAAATTCAAGATTTTGGCTCATAACTACAATATTTTTATTAGCATTGTATTTTCCTAAGTCTTTTTCTTTTTGAGCAATAATACTTACAGTTTTTTCTGCGTGATTTTGCTTAATGAACAAGTCGTAAGGTTTATCTGCTATCATTTTTTTCATTGTTTCAAAATGTTGTCTTACAAATTTACAAGGTTCATAACTTAAATCTGGATCTATAAATATTTTACCTTGAAAGTTTGTATTATTTAGACTTTGATTATTAATTTTTTGTACTTGCATTTTGTTTCCTCAAATTAATATCCGTTAACTATCCATTCTCTTACACGGAATTTAGCACCTAAGTCAGTTGCAATTTTTTCACAAGTTTGTAAATCTAAATGTCTGCCTTTGTATCCTTCTACGACACTTGCAACTACTGATATATTTTCAGTAGAACAAGCTTTTATGAATTTTTTTACTTCCTCATAGGCTTCGTCAAATTTTGGTTGAGAAAGTTCATCATATTCTTCTTTTGTAGCTCCATTTAAACTTACTGAAAATTCATCAATAAGTCCTTTTAATTCTGGTAATACATTGCGTTTGTATACAAAATTTGCATGACCGTTTGTATTTACTCTAATTTTTGTTTCGGGGTATTTTTCTTTAATATATTTAGCTACTTCTTTTAATTCTTCCAATTTTAACATTGGTTCACCGTACCCGCAAAAAATTACTTCTTTGGTCGGTTCAAATGTCTCAAATTGTTGGATTACATCTTTAGCCGTTGAATTTTCGTCATCAAGCCAAAGTTTTTGTCCTACTACATCGTCTTTGTCTTTTCTAAGGCAAAAGATACAGTCATTTGTACATCTGTTAGTAAGATTAATATAAATTTTTTTATCAAGTAAATATACTAAAGTGTTTGCCATGACAAGCCTTTCGATATTAAAATTATCGCATGGGCAAAAATATTTTACAAGTGATTATTAATTACTTTTTCTTGTTTTTTTCTTCTGAATAATCGGCAGTTCCTGGGAATTTATTTTGACCGGTTGTCATTCTTGTAATCCAATATTGCATTTTAGGAATAAGTGTTGATAAGAATAATGCAGATACTGCAAAACCAATACCCCAGTTAAATGTATTTTTAATAAAGTTTTCTCGGCAGAATTTTTTCAATGTATTTGAATCAATTTCTTTACCTTGTTTTTCTGCTTTTTCTACAAGTTTAGTTACGTAATGTACAATATCTTCTTTTAAGTCTTTTAATTCTTCATAATTTACATATTTGTATTTATCTGTAGATGCATTTTGTGTTGCAACGCTGAATACGTTTTGTAAGAATTCAGGCATGTTAATTGCACCTTCTCTAAACACATCTTTAATTTGATTTTTAGTAAGAACTGCAACTCCTTCAACTTCCGGTTGTAGTTTTGACATTCTTTCTGCAAGGTCTGTATAATTTTTAATCTGTTCAGCAGAGAAGTGCTTGTGATTTTTTAAATAATCTTTGAATGTATCAAGAGTTACAACTTTATGTTCATTGAATTTCTGAAGTAAATCTTTGTCGATATAACCGACATTTGAGTTGTCACCAAATACTTTTTGAGAGAATTTTTCAATACTCATTTTGCCGTTATTTTCATCTAAGACAGATTGTAGAAGATCCGTTACTTGTTTTGCTGCTACAGGATCTAGTCTTGTTTTTCTGCCATCTTCTAATAAATTAAGCCATCTGTTAATATTTGGCATACTAAACATGTAGAAATAAATTGATGTTAAATCTCTGAATAAAACTTCTGTTCTTTCATGATTATTTCTTGAGCTGATAGCTCTACCTCCTGCAATACCAGCATCTGTAGAAAGAAGTTGATATGTCGGATCATTTTCAAATTTATTTGCGACTGATAGTAATGTATTGTAATTCATTCCGAATGAAACATTTTTATTGTTTTCGGATTTAATGAATTTATCCATTGATACTTTTGGTTGTGTTTGGTTATCAAATGGGTTATTAGCAATATTATTTTGAGGTTTTGTATCTTCGTTATTAAAATGTTTTTGGTGATATACTGCTGTAATATGCTGATTTATTTTTGGAACAACAAGCCCTACTAATACGTTTGCGAGTAAGATACTTGATCCTATTTTAAGAGCTTTAAATACTGCAATTTGATTTTTTGTAAGATTTTGAATTAATTTCCCGGTTTTTCCTTCAAGTTTTGCAGCTTCTTTTAATTTTTTATCATCATATAAGAAGTTTTTAAGAGGTTTTCTAATACCGTCTTCTTGAGCATCAAAATCAGTTGTATGTAAATTTAAAATTCTTTTGCCGATATGATCGTTCTTTTTATTGAACATTTTTACGCCGGCAAGCCAGAATAATGCTCCGATACTTTCTTCGGTAAATCTTTCTCTAGCTTCTTCAAAACCGCCTCTTTTGTAAGCTTGCAGAGTTCTTCCACCAGTTACGAAACATTCCAACATAATTAATGGTGCAAGGCTCCTGCTCGCAATTCCGCGAACAAATCTGCGAGGATAACTAAAATTTGATATTGTTTGAGGGGTTATATTCATATTTTTTCCGTTAGAATAATTTAATTAATATTCCTGAAAAAATTTTTTTGCCTAATATGGGAATTTTTTTAATATTTTGTTACAGGAAAAATGTATCATAAACACTAATTAAGTTTTGTTAAATTTAATTAATTAATTAGCAATGTTTTTTCTTTAGTGTTTTTGATACAATGTGACAAGAAGGTATGTGTTATGCAAGTTAATAAAATTGGAAATAATGTAGACCAGACTTATATTTCAGACAAGAAAAGAGATCGTAAAATCAAAAATGGTGTAATGCTTACATCTGCTTTAGGAGTTGGGACTGCACTTGCTCACGTAGCTAAAAGACAAGGTTTTTCTTTATCCCCATCAAAAATAATGCATACACCTGTAAATGATTGGGCGGTATTTGGTTTATATAATAAAAATAAGCCTGACAGAAAAGTTTTAAATTTAGATAATCCATTAGATATTATAGAAATTGCTTCAGCATCTGTAATTGGAGGTTTAGCTGGCGGTGCAATTTTTGATGATAAAAAACATTTAAAAGCAAAGTTGAAAGAATCTGTAAATCAATTTTTAGGAAATGTTTTGGTGCCGATTGCTTGTGTTGGAGCAGCATCAAAACTCTATAATAAGCATAAAGAAAGTATTGTAAATTTTATGCCTCAGTTGGCCGAAAAAGGGAAAGTTTCAAAATTTTTCAATAAAGTATTCCGAGCAATACCAGGATCAATTGCGACAATCGCATCATTAGGTGTTGGTATTTTTGCAGGTAATAGAGTTTCAAATGTATTAAATGAAAAAATATTTCACAAGAAAGTTAAAAGAGAAATTAAAACATCAGACTTCGCTCCACACGTTGATGATTTAGGTATGGCAATTTCAATGATGTCTGAAAAATCTCCATTTTCATCTTCTGTACAAAGGGTTGTCCCATTATTCTTATGTGTACCTGGTATAGAAGTTGGTACGCATAGAGAAGAGTAATAGATGAAGAATTCAAAATTATAAATATAGATTTAAAAGAATCTGTTGGTAATATTTATTTTTCGACAGGTTCTTTTAATATGTCTGCATATTTTTGTAAATCATCAAGTAGTGGTTGATATTTTTCAGTTAAACTGTTTCTTGTTTTATCCCTATTTTGTTCATTTTCAGCCATAACTTGCATATCTATTTTAGCTTGCAGAGCTTTTTTCAATAATTCCGGAATATTTAGTGCTGTAGGATTTTCGCTTGCAAGATTTTTGTAATATTTATCTAAATAATCTGTGCTAATGCGTTCTTTCCAATTTTCTTCTCTTTTAGATCCTCCAATGTTATATGTAACATCTGTGATACCTAAAAGATCTGCAAATGATATTTGGAATTTAGGTGTTGTCATAAGTTCGGCAAATTTAGCTCTTACGCGTTCCCTATCATTTGTATTATATAATTCTTTTAATTGATTTCTAATTTCTCCGATATTTTTTCTTCCATCGTCCATATTTAGATATCCTGCAAGATAAGCAGGATTCCAAGGTTCTTGTTCTCTTGTGTATTCTCCTTTAGACCCATCTTTCATATCTCCAATACGCTGCATATAAGTCATTGCAGGCATGTTATCGTGAGAACCCATTAAATACCAATCATCTTTTCTTCCTTCTCCCAATAATTTTTGTGATTTATTCCAGTCAATATTTTGAATTTTTGGAAGATTTAATTGGTGTTCATATATTTGGACAAATCTGCTAGGATAACTGCATATATCTTCCCATACAGGCATGTCAGGAGTAATTCCTTTTTTTCTTAATTCTGGAAGAATTAATTTTTCTAACAATTTTGGATAATACCAATCTTTATCATATTCATCTTGTGGATTTTTAGGGTCTCTTAATTCTGATATATATTTTTCAACATCATGATTTTTATTGTCACCATTTACGAATTCGTCATCAGAAGCTGTTGTTGAAAGAATATATGGTTCAATTAATCCCATAGCGTGATCAATTCTGATATTTTCACAAAATTCTAATGCATAAGCTAATTTTTCTTTTAAGAATTTACCGCCTTCTCCTAGATCATAATTATTATTTTTAAAGATTTTTTTCGGATCAATTACAGGGATATACCATCTTTGAGATTTTCCATTACTTTCTCTTGCTCCCATTTCCCAATCTTCTAAGAAAATATCTTGATATCTCCATCTATCCATTTTAGAACAACCAACTAATAGGTCATTGATATATTTGAAACCTTGAGTATCTCGCCAATCTTTATTTTCTTTAATTTGTTTAGTCGCTATAAATTGTTCAAATTTGTATTGTTCTATTTCATTTTTATTAGCTTCTACAACATCATTATATTTTTCTATAGCTTCAAAATTTCCTTTACGAACATTTGGGATAAGGTGTTTATCATTTTCATCTGGCCATTCTTCAAATCTATCAGTACCGTATTTTCTTGCAAGAATATGGAATATCCCTTCATCTGTTAATCTTTCATCATGTCTATTTATAAATTTATTTAATTCTTTGTTTAACGCAAGGGCTTCTGGTTGTCCTTTTGCAACTTTTGCTTTGAAGTTGTTATAACTTTCTTTTAATGCGGTATTATAAGTTTTGAAGGCTTCATTAAAGTCTGTCATATCGAAATTTTTATCACTAATTTCAGGAAGTTTTGTTACATTGTTATAAGTTTCTTCTGAAAGAATTTTTCCGTATTTATCTTTTGTTAATTCTTCTAAATCTATAAACAATTTATTTTTAGCAAATGCAGATGAATTATATGGTGATGGTTTTATTTCTCCATTTATAACCTCAAGTTCACCTCCAGGTCCAAGTTGATTCCCATTAAAACCATATAGCATTAAAAATTTAGTGTATTCTTTAGCAGCATTCCCATAAGGGGAACCGATATATGAGTCTCTGCCAAGTGCTGGGAAGCATGAACCATGAGTAATTACAACTCGTTCTTTATTGCCCAAAGCTTCATAAGTTCTGTTAATAGTCTCTTTTAGTCCAGGCTCTTCTTCTTTGGTTGGACGTCTACGAAATGTTATTTGATTATTATTTATCCCTAATACACGCATGTTATTATCAAACCCCAAATAAAAATTTTTTTGCTGATATGTGAAGTATTATTAAATTTCTGATATTACTTCTATTTGAGCATTACATCCAATTTCTTCTCTTGATAAAACTGTAATATTGTTAAGATAACTGCTCAAAAGAGTAAATATCAAATGTCTAAATTCTAATGGGACAAGTAATTTTGGATTATCAATATTAAATTGTTCCATTTTTTTAGATATTTTTTCTGCTAAAGTTTCTGCAAAACCTGCATCAATTCTAATTATTGCATCATCACTTTCATCAAAATTTGGCATGAATTTATCAAGAGTTTTGTCGGATATTTCAAATGCACTAATTATACCATCAGTGTTTTTGTAATATTTACAAATTTGTTTAGAAAGTGAAAGTCTTATTTTTTTGATTAAATCTGATTTTGTAGTTTCTTGTGCAAAATCATTTATTTTTTCAAAGATGTATGTAATATCTTTAATTGAAATTTTTTCTCTAATTAAGCTTGTTAAAATAAATCTTAAATCAGATAGAGAAACAAAATCTGGAATTATGTTTGAAACTAGGAAATCATTTGTATCATTTACTACATCAATATATTTATCTAAGTCTTCATAATCCAGAAGATCATCAACATATTTTATTGCACAATATTCTAAAGCTCTTGCAATAAATTCTGATCCGGAAATCCCATTTTGCCAGAAATCTTTTGTTTTATCTTTTTCTATCCAGATAATTTTTTTACCTGTTATTTGGTCAGTATCAATTATTGAATTTTTAATTTTCTTATCAAGGTGTAAATCATCTGCAAAGAACATTAAAAATTGCGGATAAACACAAGATTTGAAAACATCTATTCCTCTAACTCTTATTGAAAATTCATATGGATTAAGGTTTTCGTCATCTTTGAATACAATTTTAGGTATTACATATCCAAGTTCTTCTGTTAATTTCAATCTAGATTTTACAGTTTCAGCAACAAGTTCTTCTTCTTGAATTTCACTGTCAGGATCAATATATCCTAAAATTTCTTCACTTAGATGAATAGATAGTTTTTCTTCTTTAAGTTTAGAATACATTGCATCAGGAGATGTTGCCTTTGCTAGTTTTAATTTCAATTCATCAAGCTCTTTTAATCCTGCAGATATTTTATCGTTGAGTTTTTTTCTATTTACTGAAGCAGGAGCTTCTCCTTCCAATTCTGTTTTAATTTTTGCAATTTTGGCTTTTTGATCTTTTATTTTACTTTGGATTTCAAGACAAATTTCATAAGGAGATTGTTCTGGAGAAAGCATTTTTTCCATTTGGCTTTTAAATGTTGAAATATTAATTGTATCAGCATTTATTTCATTATTAGATGGAGATGCTTCTTTCATAAAAATGCAGTGACATAGTATTTGACCATCTTCATTTTCAACTTCTTGCATGCTGTATAATTCCCAATCATTCATAGACATTTCATTTAATAAATTTTGAAGTTCTTGGGTATTTTCACTTGAGCATGTTTTGATCACATACTGCATTTTTTTATTTAGCATAATTACTCCTTAGTTTTTGTCGTTTGCAATTAATATTTTTAATGCTTCGATTGCTGTTTTAATTGCTTTATCAGTGTCGTGAACAACTGGATTTTCAAGATTAAGTTTTTCTCTTTCCTGATTAGCTACAGTAAGAAATACAGACCCTACTCTTACTTTTAGGAAACTACCAACAATAAATAAGGCAGCTGATTCCATTTCAGAAGCTAAAGTTCCCATTTTTTTCCATGCTTCCCATTTGTTTAAAAGTTCATAGTTAACAGGCATTTTTTCCGGTGAATGTTGTCCGTAAAAAGAATCCTTGCATTGAACTACTCCTGTATGATATTCATAATTTAAATTTTTAGAAGCACTTACAAGTGAATTTATTACATCTAAATTTGCAATAGCAGGAAACTCTATAGGAGCATACTCTTTTGAAGTCCCTTCCATTCTGATTGCACCAGTTGCTATTACAATATCGCCACCTTTTACGTTTGTGTCAATTCCACCACATGTACCGACACGAATAAATGTTTTAGCTCCGATATTAACTAATTCTTCCAATGCAATAGATGCAGAAGGTCCTCCTATACCGGTTGATGTAACACTTACTTTTGTGCCGTTTAAGAATCCGGTATAGGTTGTATATTCTCTTCTGTCTGCTATTAATTGTGCATTATCAAAATAGGCTGCAATTTTTTTACATCGTTTAGGGTCTCCTGGTAAAATTACATATTCACCTACATCACCCTTGTTAAGTCCGATATGATATTGTTCTCCATGTTCTGAGTATTTCATTGATTTCCTTTGAGTATTTTTAATTTTTGTGTAAGGTTTTATTACTGATGAAACGGCACGTTACTAAAATTGTCCGCTTTTTAATTTTTGGATTACAAGATCAGAAATATCAACGCCGCCTACAAAAATTACTCTGTAATCAACAATAGCATCAAGTTTTTGTTCTACAAGTACTTGCTTTGTTGCAGCTTGAATTTTGTTGTATACTTGTTCTTCTTTTTGAGCTTTTAATTTCATGTAAGCATCTTCTTTTAATTTGAATTCTCTAGCTGTTTGAGCTTCAAAATTTTGTTTTTTTAATGGTGTATCTAAAGCTTTGTATTGTTTTTCTTTATCTACCATATATTGTTGCATTTCAAGAGCTTTTGCATCAATTTCTTTTATTGCTTGTTGAGCAAAAGGAAAACCATCTTGAACTTTTTGATAATCAATGTAACCTACACCAGCAGCATTAGCTTGATTCCCTAATGTTAAAAATAATCCTGCTGTCATTAATAGTGCTGCTAATTTGAATTTTTTCATTTAATACCCTCCTAAGGATTTTATATTAATACATTATGTCGCCTACACCAAAAGTAAAGTAACCGCTTCTGCTACCGTTATCACCCGGATTTGTAAGTGGAATACCATAATCGATTGATAATGGTCCCATTCCTGGAATATACAGTTTCAAACCTACACCGGCTGATACTGCGTAAAGTGGTCTGTCGTAAATTTGATCTGTAATTGATGGGTTGAATATTTTACCTGCATCAGCCCAAACTGTAAATCTTAAGTTATTTAAGAAATTAATTCTGGTTCTATCTAAGAATGGAATTGGTGTTGCAAATTCTGCACTACCCATAATGAAAGCGTCACCAGTACCTACACCGCTCATTTTAAAACCTCTGACAGTATATGGGCCACCTAATCTATATGCCATTACTTCTGGCATATTGTCACCATGAATTTTACCGCCACCTTTAGCTGTGAATGATAAAGATGATTTCTTTCCGACTGGAATATATTGTTTAACCATACCGGTTAATTTTCCGTGTGTTTTGTTGAAATCAATTACACCGATTTCTTCATCAAATCTTAAACTAGCCATTGTACCTTTTCTTGTAACAGTTGCATTATCTCTTGTGTCATATAATAATGCAGGGCTAAGTGATAAGAATAAACCACCTTCCAATTGTTTTGCACGTTCAGAAATTGGAATGTTATATTTAGAATATAAATTGCTGATTTTTTTGCCATCGCCTTCAGAAACATCAATATTTTCAAGCCCTAATGAGAATGTACTTGTAACATGTTTATTGAATTTCATTCTATGAGCAACAGTTGCTTCAGCTCCGACTCTACGTTCTATTGCAAGTGGGACTTGGTATGAACCAAAATCTCTATAGAAAATTTTACTCATTAAAGATGTATCAGCATTATAGAAATATGGTTTGAAGTAGCTTAATTCTGCTTGTAAATTCATTCTTCTTTTGATAGATGAATCGTTAAGGATTACACCTGTACCAGCTATACCATTTAATGATAATCTTTCATTTCTTCCTAAGAAGTTGTTATCAGATATTCCTACAGATCCAAATACACCTGTTACAGAATCGATACCACCACCTACTGAAATGCTAGCAGTTCTTTGTTCTTCAATATTAATTGTAATATCGTATTTATCAGGATCATCTGTTGGTTCAATTTCTCTTGTTACGTCTTTGAATGCTTGTGTTGCGTATAATCTAACTAAGTCTTCTTTTAGTAAATTTTCATTATAAATTTGTCCAGGTTCAGTTAGAATATTTCTTTCAATTACATAATCTTTTGTTTTTTCGTTTCCTGAAATTAAAATTCTGTTTATAGTACCTTCTTTGATACTGATGTTTACAGTTCCGTCAGGGTCATCTGATACTGAATCTATTCTTGCCAGAATATATCCCTTAGAACTGTAGCAATCTTGGATTTTTGCTATTGCTTCATTAATTTCTGCAATATTTTGAGGTTTGCCTTTCATTGGCAAAAGATAGGTAAGTATTTCGTCTGTAGAGATTACGGTATTACCTTCAATTGTAAAATCTGTAACTGGAGCATTTTCTTCTAAGACAATTTTTAAGGTAATACTTCCATCAGAATTATTTATAGGGATAGCTTTCATATTTTCTGTGAAATAACCTAATTGGTAGATTGCTTTTAAATCTCTTTGAATTAGTTCTCGGCTATATGAATCGCCTTCTTGAAGTTTCATTTGTTGAAGGATAAGAGATTTATCGATAACATTATTCCCTAAGATTTCGATAGTTTTAATAGTTCTTTTATCAGAAGTTGAGTTTGATTTTTTTACAGTCGCAGTTTCTGTTGGAGTTGTATTTTCAACAGTTGTTTGAGTTGCGCTAGGTATCTGGAGGTCATGTACTTCAGTGTCTTTTTTATTTCCCCAAAAATTTCCTTTTGCAACACTCTGAAGTGGGCACATCATAACCAACAACAGGGCTATTAAAGATATATATATTTTCTTTTGTGATTTCAAAAAATCTCTACCTTAAAAACTTCAATAATACTATCCTAAAAATATTATATCATAAATTAAAAAAAGTGGAATACATAAATTAATTTAAACATTTTTTGTAAACATCATTTTTATTTAATCCATATAATTCAGATAAAATTATTGATATCTCTTTCGCTTTAAAGTTTTTCAATTTTAATACGGCTATTTTTTCATCAATATCTATGTTATCTGACTTATTTTCTTCTCTGAATACAAGTCCTACAATTTCACCTTTTAATGTATTATTTTTAAAATATTCGATAACTTGTTCTGTATTATCGATTACAATTTCTTCGAAAACTTTTGTTAGTTCTCGACCTATTGCAACTTTTGAATTTGGCCGAATTTCTTTTACAATTTCTAAAGTATTTAAAATTCTGTTTGGTGAATCGTAGAATACCAAATCTGTCGTTTTGTATTTTTTTAATAGATTTTCTATTTGAGATTTTGTTCTTGGGAGGAAACCTGCAAATGTAAAGTCTTCTCCTGTTCTTGGAACTTGAGAAAGAAAAGTTGCAACAGCATTAGCGCCAGCTAGAGCAGTAACTTTATAATTATTTTTTCTCAATTCTTCAACTATTACAGCTCCAGGATCGCAAAATAATGGGGTTCCGGCATCTGATACAAGTGCAATTGTCTTACCTTCATTTAATTGGTTTAGAAAATAATTAATTCTTTCTTTTTCATTAAATTTATGATAAGAGATACATTTGGTTTTTATATCAAAATGGTTAAGTAATTTTTGCGTAACTCTTATATCTTCACATGCTATTATGTCTACTGTATTTAAAACTTCTATTGCCCTTTGTGTGATATCTTTAAGATTTCCTATTGGAGTTGGAACTATATAAAAATCATATTCTTTCATAATTTAGTTAAATCTCACTTCCATATCTTTTTTTAACTTATCTGTAATTTCTCTATAATCAATAGTTACAGGAGTTGGTTTTGATGTATTTATTATATCTAAAAATATTTTTGAATTTTCAGGTTGTTTGCCATCTAAAAAATATTTAGAATTTGCAGCATCTTTTCTAGCTGGAACTATTAGTCCGCTTTGAGCAAATTTTTCACTGCTTTGTCTTGAAGATAGATAATTCACAAGTTTTATAGCTTCAGTTTTATGCTTTGATGATTTTGCAACTGACCAGCCTGATGCATCTAATTGTACTACGCTTCCACAAGATCCTTTTGGAAATTGTGCAATATCCCAGTTAAATTTTGCTTCTTCTCTTAATTTGGGAACCATCCAGCGGCCTGATAAATACATCCCAAGTTTTTCTTGTAAAAACATTTGTGCCATTGTTGCACTTGCACTTTCTGATTTAAGAGGGGCTGTATGGTATTTTTTTCTTAAATCAGCATAAAAATTAATTGCATTTTGGCTTTCTTTTTTGTTTATTTCTTCAGGTAAAATTCCTCCACAATTGCTCATAAGGTATGGAAGATAAAATAGAGGATCTTCTTCAAAGCTAATTCCAAAAGTATTTTCGTCAGTTAGTTTTTTGCTAATTTCTAAAAAATTATTAAATGTCCAATTTTTGTCAGGATATTTGATTTGTTTTTTATCAAATAAATCCTTATTATAATAGACTACAAGATTTGAGACATCTCTAGGTATTGCGTATAATTTCCCTTTCCAACTTAGAGCTTGTATTGCTTGTGGGTAAAAACTTTCATCTGCGGATAATTCTTCTAAAAGATTTGCATTTGCATAAATTGGTAAGTATAAATTGTTTATAAAAATTACATCAGGAGCTTTATTTGAGGCAAAGAGCAAATGTATTTTTTGAAAATAATTTTGCGGGATATGCATAAATTCGATTTTTATATCTGGGTTTTCTTTTTCAAATTCTGATAATAATGGTTTCAAAATATCAGTTTCAGATTTTGAGCCCCAGCTTGCAAATTCGATTGTTGTTTTTGTTTCTTTTTTTGTGCAACCACAAAATGATATGCAGCATATAAAAAGAGTGCATAATATTAATTTAATTCCAGCTCTCACTATTTCTTACCCGTTATAATTCGATTAGTACGCCCATTTTATCGTTGTTTACTTCTACAAGAGATTTGAAGCCTTCGGCTTTTACCATATAGACATTTGCATTGTCATGTCTTACTTGTATAGGGCTTGTTACATTTTTATCAAATTTTTTCAATACAAATACTTCGTCATTAACTTTTCCGATTAATGCAGATTTACCGTCAAGATTTACGATGTAAAAACCTTTGTTATCGTCGATATTAAAGCCTGATTTTACAATTAGTCCGTTAATATATGAAGATTTTGTATCATTATGCAATTTTGTAATAGGGTTGGTTTGTTTGGTATTTGATAATACGGTTTCTTCCTTTTTTGGTAGAGGAATATCAAATTTAGGTATTGGTTTGTTATTATTATTTATTGGATTTGTTGTAATATTCTGTTTGATTTCTTTTACAGATTTTTCTTTATCAATAATTGAGAAAAATTCATCAATTGATGACATAATATATTCTGAAGGTTTAAATTTCATTTTTATACCTCTATTTTCTACATCTTCAACTTTTAAATTTGCATCTTTGAGACTTCTTCTGTTAGAATGCAACAAAGATTCTCCTAATTCAATATTTTTTTGTTCGTGAAGAGGAATTTCTTGTTCATATTTTTTAAATCTGCTTTTCATTTTATCTCTGCTTGTTATATTTAAAGATGTTTTGCGAGAATCAAAAGCTTTAAATTTAATTGTTTTTTGAATAGCATCTTCTTCGTTTTGAACTTCAACGATTTCTGGTTTTATTGAATCGTTAGGAGAATTGTAAGCTGTTTCTTCTAACATTTGTTCAAGAGCTTTGCGTTTTTGATCAATAACATCATTTTGTACAGGTTCTGCTGGTGTTTTAATGAATGTATAGTGACCTTTATTATTGGCTCTTGGTACAGGTTTTGCTGATTCGTCCAAATATCTTTGGTATTTTTCTTGCCATGATAATTCAGAGTTATTAACTATATTATTGTATTTTACAGTGTTCAAAATAGGAGGTCTTTTAGCCAGATGATCAATAAAAGATTCCTTTAATTCTTTTGATTTAACTAAAGAAGCTTTGATTAGGTTCAGCATAAAAATAAAGCCTAAAATTGGTAATAGTCCAAAT
>CAUDIU010000039.1 GCA_958449715.1 uncultured Clostridium sp.
TGCTGCAAGATATGAATCACCTGTAAGCATTACGGTATCTTTAACTATTCCTTTTAGGTTTTTTATAGCTTTTTGAGTATCTTCTTTTAATTCATCTGAAATTACTATATAACCTATGTATTTTTTGTTTTTTGCTGTGTATAAAATTGTTCCTGCAACTTTTTTAGGTTGGTATTCAATTCCATATAATTCCATCAATTTTGAATTACCTGTGAGAATTTCTTCCCCATTTACTATTGCTTTAATGCCATTCCCTGCAATTTCTTCTACGTCTTTAACTTGTGATGTATCAAGCGGGTTAGAAAATTCTTTTTTTAGGGAATTTGCTATAGGGTGGTTAGAATAACATTCTGTAAGAGTTGTATATTTGAGCAATTCTTCTTTTGTTGTATTGATTGGATTAATTTGAGTGACTTTAAATGTGCCTTTAGTCAAAGTTCCTGTTTTATCAAAAACGACTGTCTCTGTATTTGCTAAAGTTTCAATATAGCAAGCACCTTTTATTAAAATTCCATTTTTTGATGCTCCGCCTATCCCTGCAAAAAATCCTAAAGGAACTGATATTACTAAAGCACATGGACAAGAGATTACCAAAAATGTAAGTGCTCTTTGAATCCATATTTGAAATCCTGAATGTAAAATTATAGGTGGGAATAAAGCTAGAAATATCGCACCTAAGACAACTGCAGGAGTGTAATATTTAGCAAATTTTGTAATAAAATTCTCGGTTTTGGCTTTTTTAGAACTTGCATGTTCTACAAGTTCAAGAATTTTTGATACAGTAGATTCTTTGAACTCTTTTTCAACTTTAATTCTAAGCAGCCCATTTTGATTAATACAGCCACTTATTGCCTTATCGCCAGTTTTTAATCTTCGTGGAACAGATTCACCAGTCAGTGCTGATGTATCGACAGATGCTTCTCCTTCAATAACTTTCCCGTCTAGTGGAATTTTTTCACCTGCTTTTACTATTATAATATCGCCGATTTTTACATCTGTAGGATTTTTTTTGATAATTCCATTTTCTGTTTCTAAATTTGCGTAATCCGGTCTGATATTCATTAATTCAGAAATAGATTTTCTAGATTTTTCAACAGCTTTGTCCTGTAAAAATTCTCCTATCTGATATAAAATCATTACCATTACAGCTTCTGGGTATTCTTTTATTGCGAATGCTCCAAATGTTGCAAGTCCCATTAAGAAATTTTCGTCAAAAACTTGTCCTTTTATGATATTTTTAATTGCTTTTAAAAGAACATCTCCACCTGATATTAAATATGCAATCAGAAAAAATATAAATCTGATATTTTCTGAAGTATTCATTAATACTGCAATTAAAAATATTGCTATTGATAGCCCAATTTTAATTATTTGCAGTTTTTCGTTGACAGAATTTTCGTGATGGTGATGATGTTCGCACATAAATTAACCTCATATATCAATATTATAATTGAACAACTGTTCAATTGTCAATCCTAAAACCTATTATTGTTACAAAAATTTGACAATTGAACAACTGTTAAACTATAATATGTTTATGGAAGTTAAAAAGAGTGATTGCGAAGCAATAAATCCTGATATAGTAAAAAAAGTAATGCCTGATATGCCTGATGTCAGGAAGTTATATGATTTGTCTGATTTTTTTAAGGTTATGGGTGATAGTACAAGAATAAGGTTGTTATGGGCTTTAGAAGAAGCTGAAATGTGTGTGAATGACCTTGCTGTATTATTAGATATGACAAAATCAGCTGTTTCTCATCAATTAAAAATATTGAGAACGGCAAAACTTGTGAGATCAGAAAAGCGTGGTAAGAATGTTTATTACGCATTGAATGATCATCACGTGAAAGTTATTCTTGAAATGGCATTAGAACATGTGAAAGAATAAATTTATAACATTTTTTGTTTTAATTCATTTCTTACATCATTCAAAGGTCCGTTATTTGGAGTTCTTAAATTGTGGTAATATTTTTTTGCAAATGTCACAGGATACATTGGAAGCCATGTGAATTTTATGAAAATATTAACTGTTTCTGCGCCTTGAGAAAGCATTAATTCATCAATAGTTTCTTCATGTGATGGAGATATTGATGAGAATATTTTTAAGAAATAATCTGTAAATGTAAGAGCAGAATACCCGGAAGCTGTAACGGGGTCTTTTATAAATTCTGTTACTTTAAAATTGCTGTTTGTTTTTATACTTCTAATATCTTCAGGCAACGTAAATTCTGATCCTGCGATTTGTTCAATTTCATACCATTGACCGTTATATTGAATTCTCATAATATTAGGTTTTGGCATATAAATATCATCAAATACATTGCTTAAAAGAATTCTGCCATCTTTGTCTGCAAGTCCGTATTTATAATTTTGTTTTGTTAAAAACATTCCGCCAAATAGTATGTTAATAGCAGAATATTCTGGAGGAAGTATGATTTCACCTTTGTCATTGTATAGAGCAAAATCATTTTCGTTTCCAATTTTTAAGTATTTGCCTAGAATTCTTTCTGCATGTTTATATTTAGGTTCTACCAAATAGTTTCCGTAATTATCAATTAGTCCGTATTTATTTTTCTTTTGAATAATCCAAGAAGAATCGCCAAGTCTTATCAGTTTTTTATATTGTGGCTCAACAATTATATTTTCAGATTTGTCTTTGAGCCCGAATAAATTCTTCTCATTGCTGAATACTGTTAAATCACTCATTGATAGAGTATTTGTTAAAGTATTCGTATTAGTGTTAGTATTAGTTTCTGATGCGTAAGCATTACTACATAAAATTAGAAATAAAAATATAAATACAAAAAATTTCTTCATAATTAAATAATAACATAAAATAATTCATGTTATAATTTTCTTAGGATGATTAATTTGAATTTAAAGAAAAGAACAAAAATTGTTATTTCATTGGTTGTGTTAGCTTCTGTATTAGCGGCATCTCCATTTGTAATTTATTTAAAAGTACTACCTTACGCAGTATCAAATGAACATGTGATAAATTTTGTTGAAAAATCACTTAATAAGTATGCAGGATTAAAATTAGATATTAAAAAACCTGTTTTGAAAACAGAATTATCACCAGTAATTTCTTTCAAAGTTGATGAATTAAATTTACATAATAATAAAAATGTATTGCTTTTATCTGTTGATAATTTTGATACTACAATTTCTTTTAAAGAAATTATGGATAAAAATATAATCATTAAAAAATTAGGAGCAGATTATATTTTTGCTGATATAAATAATCTTATGGCTTTAGCTCCAAAGCAACAAGAAAAGAAAGAACAACAAAAAAGTGAATGGAATTTAGACTTTTTTGATTCTCTTTTATATGTAAAAAAATCATTGTTCTTATATAAAGTAGAGCCTAATACTTATGTATCATTGAAAGCTGATGATATTGAAATTGATAATTCAAAGAAAGATTTTAGATATGTTCATTTTAATATCACATCAGATATCAGAAAATTAGGTAAGAATTTACATATAAATATAGCTGATAGAAATTCTGTATTTATAAAAAATAAAGCTCTTTATATTCAAAAATGTATACTTGCAGTGAATAATTCAAAAATTTATTTTAACGGTTATGCTGCAAGAAAGAAAAATTCTTATATAGAAGTTTTTACTGATAAGATTTTAGTTTCTGATGTTTTAGAACTTATAGACTCTAATATTATTGAAAATAATTTGAATGAACCTTTAGCATTTTTCAAAGATTTAAAAGGTGATTTTAATTTTAATATTAAACTTACTAAAAAAGACTTAAACGGTGTTGTTAACTTGAATAGGATTTCTTGCAAACTTATTCCAGTTGATAATATTCCATTAATGCTTGAAAAAGGTAAAATCGTTATGACTAAAAATGATATAGTTATAAAAGATTTTGTCGGTTATTACAATAATAAAAAAGAAAATGCAATAGAGATGGAAGGTACTGTAAAAGATTACCTTAAATCTATTGATACAAATTTAATTACAAGAGCTGTTGTAACTAATGACTTTGCAAAAAATCAATTTTCTAATATGGTAGGAATTCCAATCACTTTAGTTGGTGGTTCTACAAAGACAAGATTGGATATAAAAGCTATAAATAACAAAATTGATTTGGTGTGGTTGTTTGGTTTGAAATCAGGTCAAGATATCTTAATTGATGGCACTTCTTTGACTCCTACAAATTATAGAAGAATGTTAAAAGCTGATATGCATTATGAAGGAACATTATTCAATATAAAATCAATTGATTACTATATTGCGCCTGAAAATATGCCGAATGAGAAAAAGAAAAAAATACAGCCTGTTGTAAAAATCGCTGGTAATATAGATGTTTCAAAACCTGTGCCAAATGTTTTGAATTTAGGTTTTGAAATACCAAAGCCACTACCAAGTGAATTTTTAAATGTTTTAATTGGTCAAAAAATGTTCAAAAAAGGTACCATTGCAGGTAATATGGAATTTGTAAATACTGGTAAGTATCCATCATTAAAAGGTAAACTTACTATGGATAAAGTTCGAATTCCATCACAAAGACTTTATTTGAAACATGGTGAGATGAATACTGAAAATGGTCATTTAAATCTTGTGGCTGACGGTCGTTACAGAAGATCTCAGTATGATTTTAACGGAAGTTTAATCAATGAAATTAAATTTCCAATAGTTGTAAAAGATGTTAACTTGACGATTGATGATGTTGATGTAGAAAGATTTATTGCATCTGCAAATAATCAAAAAAGTGAAGCAATTACATCTGAAAAATTTGATGTTACACCATCTGGTGAAGCAGTAGATGACGATGATAATACTCCGACTTTTGATATTGGAAATTTCATAGTTGAAAATTGTGTTTTACATATCCTAAACGGTTCTTATAAAGATATTAAATTTTCTGATGTAAAAGCTACTTTGTCTTTAGATAAGAACAGTATATTTAATATGTATTCAAATAGATTTGAAATCGCTGAAGGTCATTCTTCTGCTAAGATTAATTGTGATTTGAAAAAACATAAATATAATTTAGTCTTAGGTATAAAAGATGTAAATTCTGATTTAATGGCTACAACTTTGTTAGCAATGAAAAAAGAAATTACAGGTAAAGCAAGCGGTATTATTGCTTTAAATACAGATGATTCTTTGAAATTGAACGGTTCTATTAAATTTATGGTGAAAAACGGAACTATCCAAAAAGTTGGATTAGTTGAGTATATTTTAAAATTTGCAGCATTATTCAGAAATCCTTTAGCAATGATTAGTCCATCTACATTCTCAGATTTAGTAAATATTCCTGAAGGTAATTTTGATTTAATTAATGGTGATTTGCAAATTGCAAATAATGTTATAGAAAAAATGATGATAAAATCTTCAGCACCTCAATTAAGTTCATTTATTATTGGAAGGTATGATTTGGAAACAAGAGATGCAACTTTAAGAATTTATACAAAATTCAGTAATAGAAATAAGGGCTTTGCAGGATTTTTGAGAAACATATCTTTAAACAGTCTTGCAAATAGAATTCCATTAAGCTCAAGAAATGACAGTAATTATTATGCTGCTGAAATATCTCAATTACCTCCAATTGATGCAGATGAAAAGGATTGTCAAATATTTTTGACTAAAGTTGATGGAGATGTTGAGCATAATAACTTTATTTCTTCTTTGAAAAAGATTAAATAGTTATTTAGTTTAATCTCATTAATTCAAAGTTTAAATATGTTGCAAAACTTACCCATAGTAAATATGGAATTAGTAGAAATGCAGATATTCTTGAAACTTTGTAAAAAGAAATTATTGTAAGAATAATAAAAATTACTAAAAATACGATAATTACAAAACTTAGTTTAATATCGTGCAGGTAGAAAAAAGCAGGACTCCAACTAAAGTTCAGTAATAATTGGATTAGAAAAAAAGTTATAGCTTGCTTTTTATTCATATCTGTTTTTGCATACATAAATGTAGTAAAAGATATAAAAATTAGCGTATACATAAACGCCCAAACAGGTCCAAATATTTCAGGTGGTGGGTTTAATGCAGGTTTATTAATCGTGTTATACCAAGTCAAATCCATAAGTTTATTATGTTATGGATTTTATTATATTTCATTAGCTTTTTTATTAGAGTAAGGTAATAATACTTTGGGCAATTTTTTTATGTTCTTCAATATCGTAATGAAGCCCATCGATTTTAGAAGTAGTTACAATTTTATTTAAGTCCAGAAATTTACAGTTATATTTATTTGCAATTTTTTTATAGATTGATGTAATTTGTTTTGATTTTTCAATAGATGTTTGATTAAACATAAATCTAAAATTACTGTTTAAAATATTTTCTGTAATATGTGAAGGCGAAAGTATGATTATATTACAGTTTGGGAGGCTTTCTCTAATCTTTTTTATAAGATTTTCTATGCCTGTTTCAAATTCTTCTAAAGTCGGATTATAAAATTTCTGTAAATCATTTATTCCTATTGCAAAAATTATTGTGTCATAAATTTCTTTTAAATATTCCGGTAAAACTTTATATCCGGTAAATTGAATACCATTAGGATTATTAGAAAAAGCAGTTCTGTTGTTGCATCCTGCTTCGATTATTTCATAGTTGTTCTTACAAAGATTCTTTAAAATCCCTGTCCAACGAGAGTTTTCATTATATCTGCTTCCGTTATTAGGGTTGTATCCAAAAGTATTGCTGTCTCCAAAACATAATATTTTCTTCATAACGCTAATATAGCATGAATTATGTGTAAAAAATATTAAATTTAATATTTTCAAGGTATTGACTGAGAGTAAACTCTAAGTTGTATTATATAAAAATAAAAGGAGGAATATATGAATAAAAAAGTTTTAGTAATATCAGCTAGTCCACGAAAAGGTGGAAATTCAGATACTTTGTGTGATGAATTTATGAAAGGAGCAATTGATTCTGGTAATGCAGTAGAAAAAATATTTTTGCGTGACAAAAAAATAAATTACTGTACAGGTTGCGGTTTTTGTAATACAAATGATTACACTGCTTGTTCTCAAAAAGATGATATGGCTTTGATTTTGGATAAGATGGTTATAGCTGATGTCATTGTAATGGCAACTCCTGTTTATTTCTATACAATGGATGGGCAGATGAAAACTTTTATAGATAGATGTTGTGCTAGATATACTCATATTTCAAATAAAGATTTCTATTTCATAGCAACAGCTGCAGATGTTAGACCACAGGCTTTAGAAAGAACTTTTGATGGTTTTCGCGGATTTACTGCATGTTTAGAAAATGCACGAGAAGCTGGTTTGTTATATGGTTCTGGTGTTTGGAATATGGGCGAAGTAAATGATACAAATTCAATGAAAGAAGCCTATGAAATGGGTAAGAAAGTTTAGTCTTATAATTGTAAACAAATAGTATTTAATAAAAGCCGATAAAGGGACTTGAACCCTTGACCTACTCATTACGAATGAGTTGCTCTACCAACTGAGCTATATCGGCTTTTTTTTATTATAGCATGAGCAGATTAATTGGGATATTTTCATACTTAGAGCTACTCTCAATAAGGTGTTTTCATGTTAAAATTTCTGTAGGAGGTTTTTATATGTACACGATAAAAGAAGTAGCTGAGAAAATGGACGTATCTGAACATACATTGAGATTTTGGGCAAAAAGTGGTTTTTTCCCTTTTGTAAAGCGAGATCAAAACAATATAAGACAATTTTCTGAAGATGATTTAGGCTGGGTAAAAATGGTAAAATGCTTGCGTTCAGTTGGAACAGAAAATAAAGCTATTAAACGTTATATTGATTTGTGCATAATTGGGGATTCGACAATTCCAGAACGTTATGGGATTATTCAGGCTACAAAATTAAAAGCTGAAGAACAGATGAAAGAACTCCAAAAACAACTTGAATTGCTAAATTATAAAGAAAAATTTTATCAAAATCTGATAAAAAATAATCTTAAAGATTCTTGGAATCCAATGAATAATATTCAATTGGAAAAAGCATTGTGATATTAAATGTGATTAAAAATAAAACAGCCTACATTGTTATAATGCAGGCTGTTTCATTTGATAAATAATTAATGATTATGATGACATCCGCCATGATTATGACAATGGTGGTGACCTTCTCCACCACAAGAATTTTCTCCTGTGGTTAGCTCAGAATTCATAT
Source organism: uncultured Clostridium sp. (assembly GCA_958449715.1). Lineage (GTDB taxonomy): Bacteria > Cyanobacteriota > Vampirovibrionia > Gastranaerophilales > Gastranaerophilaceae > Stercorousia. Next base: position 8,151 of record CAUDIU010000039.1, read on the forward strand.
ATTGAGTTACAAGTTCTTTAATATCCATTTCAGGACAGCCGGTAATTACTTTTACACCTTTTTGAGCAAAAGCATTTAAAGGGCGCATTCCCATACCACCAGCAAGTACAACGTTAGTGCCTAATTCAGCAATCCAGTCTGCTGCTGCGCAAGAAATCCCTTCTTCAGGAATTTTATTTTCAATGCTTAAAATTTCTTTGTTTTCAGGGTTAATTTCAACGAATGTGAATGTATCACAGTGTCCGAAATGTGAACATAATTTGTTTTCACTGCTTGGAATTGCAATTTTCATAATTTTATCTCCTTTTGATTTGTAAATATTATTTTGTAATAATATTGCGTTTTCTAGTGCTTCTGTTTCTGTCATATTATTTTCTAAGGCAAAATTTTTTAAAATGTTTAAAATATTTTCATTAATCCTTCGGGTATAAGAAATTTTTTTTGCGCAAGTTTTTTTTCGTCCGGCACAATTTCTTTTTCCTCCCCAATTATTTTTTTGACAATTTGTAATCATTCTTTTGCTCCAATTGCATAATAATACTTTAACTTGAATTTGTCAATACATAATCAAGATATAATTACAAATTTCCTATTTTCAAATTTTTTGAAATATAATCTTCAATATTAAATTTTCGTTTTAAAGAATCATAAGTCATTCTGCGGATTTTACCAGTGACAGGGAAATTCCTGAATGCTCTGTCATGCAAAGCTCCAATTGCCCACAAAATCCCTGCATACCCGCTTGGAGATGGAGAATCATAAGAGTATTTGTTATTAAGATAAATTGCATTATCAAGAGCTGTCTGAGGACTCTGTGACCACTCTAAAATCTTTTTTGCCCAATACATTCTCAAATAACCATGAATACTGCCATCATTTATTAATTGAATTTGTGCAGTGTTCCAAAGTATGTCATGAGTTTTCGCATTTTCAAAATCGGACAATTTGTAATTATAAACTCTCAAATCATTTTCATGCTCCATCAATGAATTTTTAGCCCATAATGGTATACAATCAAGCGTTTTGTAATTTCTACAATAAAGACAAAAATTGTCTGATAATTCTTTTTGGATAATTAATTCTTCTAAAAAAACTTCTTTATTAATATCTTCTGCATTCGATTTGATAACCTCAATTGCAGCTCGTTGTGATGAAATAAAGCCTAAATTCATATACTTAGAAAGACCTGACAAAACATTTTTTGAAGGGTTGTTTTTAAATTCAGCATATTGAGGGAGTTTGTTTTGAATAAAATCTTCTAACAGCAAATCTGCCTCAGTTTTGATATTTGCAAAATTGTCATACTCTGTCAAAAACGGAAAAATCTTGTAATAAATTTTTCTTCGCATTGTCATTGCATTATATTCCTGCTTGTCTGATAAAAACCTTGCAGGCACAATATTATGCCCGTCAATTTCGTAAATTTTATAATCCTTATTTGCTAAATAATCTCGATTTAATAACGGGTTAAAATCAAAAATTAACAAACTTATATCAAGTTTTGAAAGATGTTCAGGAATATCTTTTTCATCAAAAACCTCGAAATTAAAATCGAAATTTAAAAAAATTTTTTTAACCTCATTAATTTGATTGTCAATAAAACCTTGCTTTGGCTCGTATTCATAAATCGGTCTTGTGCAGATAATTTTAAGCGGTTGATTTAATTCTTTTGATTTTTGAATAGCAAATTGCAGTGCAAAATTGTCTTTTATCCTAATTTCACGCTCCATTAAATATACAACAAAACCTTTTTTTATTTCTTTATTATTAAACTTAAAAATTCTGAAAGGATTTACAAAACTTTCTACAGAAAATTCTGAGGGCACATATTTTAATAAATTATTTTTTATGATTCTAACCATTTTTTGAATATAAGTAAAAATTTAAAATTTCACATCGCAAACATTACTAAACAGTTTTCTACAAAAATATTTGAAAACCTTAAAAAAAGATTAAAAATGTCGAAAATACTCAAATTATCATAAATAATGTAAGTGGTGATTCACCTCTTGCTAAGCCAAATCCTTAGATGATTTGAGTGTTTGCAAGGAGTAACTGAAAGATTTGTAAGCACAGTGAAGCATATGCTTTGCTGTGCTTTTGTGTTATGTGGATAAGGAGGGGAAATGGAAAAAGAATACCATATTTTGTCACTTTCAGGCGGGAAAGATTCTACAGCTCTAGCATTTTTCATGCGAGAAAGTATGCCTGAAATTTTTGAAAAATTAGAACTTGTTTTTTCAGATACTGAATGCGATTTACCTGAAACTTATGATTATTTAAACAAAATTGAAATATTTCTTGGGAAAAAAATTACAAGAATTAGACCAATCTATAATTTTGAACAACTTTTTAATATTTATGGAATACTACCATCTGCAATGAAAAGATGGTGTACAGTAGAAATGAAAACAAAAACTTTTAGACAATTTATACAAAATAAAATTAAATCAGGAAATAAAATTTTTGTTTACATAGGTATTCGTGCAGATGAGTCTTCAAGAGTTAATAATTCTCAAGATAATGAAATTATTAAGCAAGTATACCCATTTGTGGAATATAATATTATAAAAAAAGATGTATGCAATATTTTAGATAATAACGGTATTGGTTTCCCAGAATATTATAAATGGAGATCTCGGTCTGGGTGTTATTTTTGCTTTTTTCAAAAAAAAATTGAGTGGTTAAATTTAAAAGAATATCATCCTAACTTATTTAAAAAAGCTCTAGAATTTGAAGAACAAGGTAACGTTCAAAGAGGGAAAAAATTTAGTTGGTGTCAAGATATTTCACTTAAAGAGTTAGTAAAAAAAGAAGATTATTATAGGAAAAAATATGAAATAAAAAATATAAAATCAAAAAATTATATTCATAAGAATCTTTTCGAAAAATATACAACTAATACGAACAGTTAGGGTCTTCTTTATCTGTCAGACCATTATGGTCATTATCTAACCCATCTGAACATGAGCCTATACTATCTTTACCTTCAGGTTTTGGGGTAGTGTATAACCAATTATCAGCAATAATATTCCAATATTCTAAAAATTTAGTTTTAAATCCTTTTGCTAATTCAGGATTTTTTATAATTAAAAGATTTTCATCATTTTTATTAATTCCAGTATTAGTAAAATTACAAGAACCCAAAATAATATATGTATCATCAGAAACAAGAGATTTCATATGCATTTTTCCACCCCAATTTTCAACTTTAATTGGAATACCTAACTCTCGAATTTCCTGAATTTTTGAATGTTGATTCGTAGCACTATGTGCATCTAAAATTATTTTAACATCAACCCCTCTTATTTTTGCATCATACAGAGCATCATATATTGTTTGATTAGTTAAATAAAAAATTGGAATATAAATATATTGTTTTGCAGAATTTATTATAGGAAGAATACCATTATCTAAAATTGTAGAATTTGGAGAGAAGAATACATCAACTATAGAATTATCTTCTAATAAAATTTCTTTTTGACTTAGACAAGGTTTATTTTTATGAAATAATTCTTGAACAAACATTTTTTCAAAATCTAATGTATATAATTCTGCGATTTTAGGTGATTTTATAATAGCTGAAATATTTGTATTATAGCCCCCAGTACCTGATGAACTTATATTTGTTGAACCTGTCCACACAACTTTTCTATCAATTATAAAATATTTATCATGTATTAAAGTCCCATTATAATTTTTTAAACCTTTCTTTTGATACTTTTCAAGAGTTTTTTTATCAGTTTCATAATCAGTTTTATAATTCGGTAACATTTTTAAAGTATATTTTGTGCCACCATAAAAATTAAAATTCCAAGGGGTCATATCAACAACCCACCTAATTTCAACCCCTCTTTTTTGAGCGTTTAATAACGCTTTTAATATTTCAGGTTGAGAAGAAAAACCAAAAACTGCAAAATCAATTGTTTCATGTGCGTTATTTATTTCTCTAATAAGAGCTTGAGATGCAGATGTTCTTGCAAAATTAGCAGGTTTATTATATTTATATCCATCTATAAAATATAATTCTATATTAGATGTTTTTACATATGGCACAGCTTTTTCATATTTTTTATGAAATATTGGAAATCTTATTTTTAACTCATCATTTTTAGATGTTGAATCAACCTCATTCATTATTTTTGCATACTGAGGTATTGAAAAATTTGTATAATTTCTATTTTGCATACTGTTAGTTTTTGAGTATACAGGTAATATTGAAATATGAAATATTAATATTAGCAATACAAAAATCTTTTTCATTACGGCTATTATAAAACAAATATTGATTTCGCCAAAATCCTTAAAAAAAGATTAAGTTTAGAGTGTTCTTACAAATTATAAGGAATAATGTAAGTGGTGGCACACCTCTTGCTAAACCAAATTCTTAGATGATTTGAGTGTTTGCAAGGAGTAGCTGAGAATTTTGTAAACCAAATTCTCTTTAAAGCGAAGTAATAGCATAGCTGTATCTAAAATTGTAATAGCAAAATAATTGCTTTTTATCAGACTCAAAAAAAAAGAGTCTGTTTTTTGTTGGAAAGCAGTAGAAAGGAATTTTTATGGAACATTTAAACAAACTTCTCTCTTGTGTAGAAAAAGATTCAGCAATTTTTAAAAATCCTGATTTGAACTATGTAATCGGGCTTACAAATACCCAAGTTAAGGATTTGAAAAAATTCGCGACAACAAATGAGCTTATGAAAGAAGAAAAACGAGAATTTTTCTTAACTGAAAAAGGGAAAAAATATCTGGAAGACAACCCTGTCAAATCTTGGTGTTGTGACGAATTTCCCAAACGTCCTGAGATTAATCTTGAATATTTAAAACTTGAAAAAATGCCTCCGGTCTTAACAAAAGCAATGAGATGTCTTGCTCGTAACCTGTTAGAAAATGAAGAATTAAAAGAGCATTCAATTGAAAGTTATTTGAAAAAAGAATTATTGAGCGAAAATTCTACCTGCAAAGATATTAAAAATGAAATTTCAGAATATATTTTGCAAGGTAAAAAAATTAAACTTACTGATTTATTTGAAAAATTTACATCATATGGACTTACAAAATCAATTGTCGGAATTTTATTACTCGATGTCTTAGCAAAAAATAAAGATATTCTTGCAATCTATGAAAAATTGCAATTCCAATTAAAACTAAATCAATTGATGTTTGATAGAATGATTTTCTGTCCTCAAAATTTTGAAATTCAAAAAACAGTTATGGAAGATTTACCGATTTTAGAAAAAATTTCGCTTATTCTTTCTGACACTAAAATAAAAAATATTCTCTACATCACAAAAACGTTAATATATTTCATGAGGGATTTAGAAAAATATACTCTACACACTGAAAGATTATCTAAAAAAACAATCCGTTTCAGAAACGTTATAATGAATGCAAAAGATCCTATAAGCCTGTTTTATCGAGATATTCCTAAAGTTCTTTCAGGTAAACTTTTGCCTGAATGTGATGATGAATTTTTGAAAAATTATCAAGCATCAATTGACGAGTTAAAAAATGCAACACATAATATGGTATCAGAAATTAACACTTTCTTCTTTGAAAGTTTTCACGCTAAATCTCGCAAAGAATTAGCTCAAAGATTTGAGAAAGCAGAAGAATTTATTGGAGAAAAAGAATTAAAAATTCTATTCAATAACGTTGTTGAAAAAGATGCAGATGATATTTTATGGATTAATCGTATTGCGACATTTATCAACAAATCCCGAGTCCCAAAAGATTGGTCTGATGAAGATGTTGCAGATTTTAAAATCAAAGTAAAAGATTTAGCACTAAAATTCTATGCAATCGAAGCAACAGTCGGAACTTCAGAAATCGGAATCAGTAAAAGTTTTGAAAAAGTTTTAAAACAACTTTTAGAACTTACAAAACCAGAACAAAATGTTATCGTCAGAAAAATTGTAAATGCTAACTAATTAATACCAAATTCAAACAGCTTAATAAAAAAGAATTTTATATTTTAACTTTAAGCGGTAGAAATTTTTCTACCGCTAATTTTTTGAGAAATCTTTTGATCTTATAAAACGGATATATTATTAATTTATAAATTCATATTATTAGAGCTTTCAATTACTTAATAAGTATTTTAATAATAGAGAAAGTAGTTGGTCATTAATATAATTTTTTATGTATAATAACCGTAATGAAAAAGATTTTAGCAATTGCGTTAATACTGACAACAGTGTCAATTATACCTGTATCGGCATCAGTTGATCATAAGGTAATTAAGGTTATTGATGGGGATACTGTATATGTTGACTTTAACGATAACGGAATAGCTGAACAAGATGAAAAAGTCCGCATCAATGGAATTGATACCTTTGAAACTAAACTCAATGACGGACTAAATTGGCAGATGAAGCTCTATAACCTTACTCAAGAAGAAGCCTTAGGACTTGGGTATTATGGAAAAGAGTTTGCTAAAAAGGAATTGTTGAATAAATCCGTAAAAGCTGAATACACAACAGAAGAAAAGTTTGATAAGAATAACAGGCACTTGATGTCTATATATTATGACTGTAACTGGCATGGCAAGTGTAAGAATTACGAGCAAGAGGTCTTAAAAGCAGGACTTGCAATAATTTATACAAAATCTAACCTTGCAGATGAACTAAAACCTTATCAGAACTTAGATAAAATAAAAGCCTATGCTGAAAAATCTCATAGTCTAAATCTTGTTGTATTGAATAAGAAAAACGCCAAATATCACAAAATTAGTTGTGAATATGGGTGGATGTCTAGTCAACAAGAATTGATTAATAAACCTTCAATCAAATATACACCTGCACGTTGCTGTTATCTCAAAGAAATAAAAGGAAATAAGTATAAAACATATAATAAAATCGTAAAACCTGATGCCAAAGATGGTAATATTGAATTATATTTTCTAAGCCCGTTAAAACAAAAACACCCAGAAAACAATTGTAAAAGTTCAGCTTGTAAAGCTCTTTTGTACAATATTGATAATGCAAAAGAAAGTATTGACTTTGCAATATATGGAATTGCAGAACAAGACAAAATTTTTGAAGCATTAGTCAATGCTCAAAAAAGAGGTGTTAAAGTTCGTTGGGTAACTGATTTAACAGAAAATAAGGAAAATATTTATTTTGATACATACAAATTAATGGATAAAATTCCAACTTTTACAACGGATTATGAAAGTGCTGAATCAATAAATATCCCAGATTATAAATATAAATTTGATTTTCAGGGAGCTTTAATGCATAATAAATTTTTTATTTTTGATAATCAAAAAGTCTTTACGGGTTCTACAAATATTTCGTCAAGCTGCTTAACAGGGTACAACGCAAATATCGCTGTATTGATTAATTCAAAAGAGATTGCGAATTTATATAAAAAAGAATTTGATCAAATGTATAATGGAAAGTTCCATAACATGAAAAGTCCAGTTGGTAATAATGAAGATATTTTAGTTGATGAAAAATATGTTTCAGTTTATTTTTCTCCGACAAATAAAATCTCAACAACTCAAATTATACCTTTGATAAATCAAGCACATAAATCTATTTATATTCCTGCATTCTATTTAACCCATAATGACATTATCAACGCACTTATAAGCGCTCACAAAAAGGGAATTGAAGTTAAAATAATAGTTGATGAAACAAGTGTCAAAGGAAAATATGTAAATGTTGATTATATAAAACAAAATGGTATTGATTTAAAAGTTGAAAATTGGGATGGAAAAATGCATATGAAATCTATTATTATAGATGATGATATCCTTGTTATAGGCTCTATGAATTTTACTAAACAAGGGGAAAGAATGAATGATGAAAATTGCATAGTTATTAAAAATTCTCAAATATTAAATAGTGCATATAAAAAAATGTTCTTAAAACTTTGGAATTCAATTAAATAAGTCAAAAAGTTTATTTTTAACCATAATTTTAGTTTTTTTATTTTTATAAAACTCTCTGATCTTTTTGATATTTTCAGGTCTTATCATTTCTTCTAAGGACATATCAATATTCCATCCGACTCTTTTAAATTTTTTACTATTTGCATTATTTTTGTCATCCTCATATTTCTTAGCTTTAAAAAACAAATCAGGATGATGCTCGTATAGATTCAACCAATTATTTTTA
>CAUDIU010000040.1 GCA_958449715.1 uncultured Clostridium sp.
AAGTTTGTGAAGAAAAATGTGAAAAATGTGGTTCTGATATGATATTCAAGACAGGTCCATATGGAAAATATATGGAATGCACAAATGAAAATTGCAAACATAGAAAACCATATAGAAAATCAACAGGTGTAACCTGTCCTAAATGCGGAAAAGGCACAATTGTAGAACGGAAATCTAAACGTGGAACTATATTTTATGGCTGTGACAAATATCCTGAATGTGATTTTACTTTATGGAATGAGCCAACAGGAGAAACTTGTCCAGAATGCGGTTCTCTTCTTGTTAAAAAGATATTGAAGAAGGGAAATGTCATTGCATGTTCTAGCTTGAAGTGTCATTATAAAAAAGAATTAAATGAAGATTCTGACAATCAAAGTGAATAATATTAAATTTTGAGAGGGTAAAAAATGAATCCTGAATTGTATGAGAGATATCTTGCTAAGAAAGCTAAAAAGTTAGGAATTACAGTAGAAGAATTGAAAGCTCAAGGTACATCTTCCCCTGTATCTGAATCATCTGTGACATCTTCAAATACAGAACAAACGATATCTCAAGAACCTCAACAACCGACACAGGTAGAACCTCAATATGTTCAACGCACGATTCAAGATCAATTGGCATCGCAAGAAAATACAATTCCTCAGCAGCAGCCATATATGGGAATGCAGCCGGAAACTGTAAAAACAGAAGTTCCTTCTTATGTTTTTGGACCTTCAAAAATTCAGGAAGCTCCAAAATATAATAGTAGTCCTATAAATCAAAATGTATCCAGACCAGAAATAAAGGATAACAGAGAAAATAAATTTGGTCTTATCGGTTATCCTCTAGGTCATTCTTTGTCTAAAGTAATTCATGAAGCTGGTTTTAAAAGTTTAGGAATAAATGCGACATATGATATTTTGGAAACACCTCCAGATAATCTCGTAGATAGAATTAAATGGTTAAAAGGTAATGGTTATAAAGGTTTTAATGTTACTATTCCATTAAAATTACCTATTTCATTGTTTGTTAATGAAGTTGATAATTATGCAGATTTGGCTCGAGCAGTAAATACTGTCTATGTTGAAGCTGATAAATCATTGAAAGCTTATAATACGGACGTTATTGGGTTTAGAAGAGCTATTCCTAAAGATATTGATTTACGTGGTAAAAAAGTTGCAATTTTAGGAACTGGCGGTGCTGCTCATGCAGCTTGTATTGCTTTGACTGAATGCGGAGTTCAGGAAATCGCATTTTTTACTAGAAATATTCCAAATTCAATTGATTTGATGAACTACGTAAGAAGAAAATTCCCTGCAATTAATTTTAATGTTTATCAGATTGAAAATATTAGAAATTTAGGTGAATATGCAATGCTTGTGAATACAACACCTATAGGAATGTTGGGTAAGGCTGGTGATATGATGCCTGTAGAAACTTATGCATTAGAATCTCTGAATCGTGATGCTGTTGTATATGATGTTATTTATAATCCGAAAAAAACAGTATTGATAAGAGCTGCAGAAAAATTAAATTTAAGAACTATTACAGGACTTGATATGTTTATTTATCAAGCTGTTGCTGCTCAGGAAATATGGTTTGGTAATACACCAGATTTCAAGGATATGAAAATTGCAGCGTTAGAAGCTCTCTAAGTTTTGTATTAAAAAATTATTCATATCTTAGAGCATCAATAGGGTTTAATAAAGAAGCTTTGTAAGCTGGGTAATAGCCGAATAAAACACCTATTGCTCCAGAAAATCCTAAAGATAATACTATTGAAAATAAGGAAATTGATACGCTCATAACGCCTGAGATTTGAACTAGTTCAGCTCCTAAAATTCCCACGGTAACGCCAATCAATCCGCCTATTATAGAAAGTAGAAAAGATTCTATAAGAAATTGGACTCTTATATCAGATGGTTTTGCTCCTATTGCCATTCTAATACCTATTTCTTTAGTTCTTTCGGTTACAGATACAAGCATAATATTCATAATACCGATACCGCCAACGAGCAATGATACAGATGCGATTGAGGCTAAAAGAATTGCAAATGTCTGAACTGTTGATTTCATTTTTTCTTGAAACTCTGCAGAATTTCTTATTTCAAAATCGTTTTCTTGATTTTTTCCAATTCTGTGTCTTGCGACCAATAATTCTTCTATATCCTGCTCTGCTAATGAAACGTCATCTGGGTCAGAACCTTTTACAACAATCATTGATACAGTTCCTGGGAATGTTGTCCCGAAAACTTTTTTCTGTGCAGTTGTGATTGGAATAAATATTAAATCATCTTGATCCATTGGTCCCATACTGCCTTTAGATTTAAGAGTTCCAATTACTTTAAAAGGAATTCCTCCGACTCTCATAATTCTATCTCTTGGATCAAGATCGCCAAAAAGCTCTGATGCGACAGTAGCTCCGATTACTGCTACTTTTGCTGAATTTTTTATATCTTCAGGAGTAAACCCTCTACCCATGTCGATTTCGTAATTTTTTATATAAAAATATTCAGGATTAATGCCATAGACTGTAGATGCCCAGTTTTGATTTCCATAAGTTAGCTGTTTTGATTCTGTGCTTACTGATGATACGGCAGAAATTCCTCTTGCATTTTTTTTAATAGCTTCTGCGTCTTTGATTGTAAGTGTTGGTCTTGTGCCCATTCCCATTCTAACGCCACCGGTTTTGGCAGATGCTGAACGGATTGTGAGTAGGTTACTACCCATTGATTCCATATCTTTTTGGACTTTTTCTCTTGCTCCTGTGCCTACTGCAAGCATTATGATTACAGCACTTACACCTATGATAATGCCAAGACTTGTAAGCATTGAACGCATTTTGTTTATTTTTAGCGATACTACCGCCATTTTTAATGTTGATTTGAAGTCTATCATTTTTGTCCTTTTTAATATGGAATTGTTGTGTTTGTATTTATTTCATCAGAAATAATATTGCCGTCTTTGAATTTAACAACACGTTTGCAATATTGTGCTATGTCGGGCTCGTGGGTTACAAGTACGATTGTTTTACCCATTTCTTTATTAAGATTTACGAAAAATTCCATAACCTCAATACTTGTTTTGGTATCTAAGTTTCCTGTAGGTTCATCTGCAAGAATTAGTGGTGGGTCATTGACTATTGCTCTCGCTATTGCAACTCTTTGTTGTTGACCACCTGACATTTGGTTTGGCATATGGTCTTCTCTTTGTTCAAGCCCTACAATTTTTAGTGCTTTTTTAGCTCTTACAATTCGTTCTTCTTCCGGAATCCCTTTGTATATCATTGGGAGTTCGACATTTTCAAGAGCTGTTGTTCTTGAAATTAAGTTAAAACCTTGAAATACGAATCCCATTTTTTCATTTCGTATCATCGCAAGATTATCAGTATCTAATGAAAGCATATCAATCCCATCAAGGTAATAGCTTCCTGAATTTGGTTTATCAAGCGTTCCTAACATATTCATGAATGTTGATTTGCCAGAACCTGAAGCGCCCATAATTGCGACAAATTCACCTTGTTCAATTGATAATGAGACATCATTCAATGCATTGAAGCTGTCTTCACCTGTCTGATATGTTTTTATTGCGTTTTTTACTTCTATTAAGCTCATTTTTTATAACCTTGGAACGGGATTTCTTCTATTATTTTGTTTAGATTTTTTACTTCTTATTGAAATAATTACTTCAGTTCCTTCTTGAATTTTATCTGAAATGATTTCTGTAGAAGAATCATCATATGCTCCTGTTTTGATTTCAACTCTTTTAGCTTTTCCTTTTTCAAGTATCCATATGCCTTGATTTTTATATTTAGGACCGTTGATGTCAGGTGTGAATTTTAAAGCCATGTTAGGAACACATAATACATTTTCACTCTTATCTGTAATAATTGATACGTTTGCTGTCATTCCAGGTTTTAATTTTAAATCTTCATTATTTACATCAACGATTACTGTGTATGTAACAACATTTGATTCAGTTGTTGGTGATAATCTCACCTGTGTTACTTTCCCTGTAAAAGTGCTATCAGGATAGCCATCTAGCGTATAGGTTACATCTTGACCTTCTTCTACTCGACCGATGTCAGCTTCTGAGACACTCACTTCAATTTGCATTTTTGTTAAATCTTGAGCAATTGTGAATAATTCAGGAGCTTGGAAACTTGCTGCAACAGGAGAACCTAAGTCTATTTCTCTTGATATTACAGTGCCGTCTACAGGTGCTATAATTTTTGTATAGCCTAAGTTTGTCAATGCTGTTTTTAATGTTGCTTGGTATTGATTGATTTGAGCTTTTGCTGCATTAATTTGAGCTATGTCTGATTGGTATGTACTCAATTTCTCATCTAATTCACTTTTAGCAACGAAATTTTTTGCATAAAGATTTTTGTATCTTACATATTGTTTTTGGTCATAATTTGCAATAGCTTGAAGTTTTGCTAAGTTTGCTCTTGCGTTATTAATTTGAGCTTGATTTTGTTGTACAGTTGCTTCAAAGTTTGCAGGGTCAATTTGTGCAAGAATTTGACCTTTTTTTACAACATCATTATAGTCTACATAAATTTCTTTTATAAGTCCTGATACAGTAGAACCTACACTTACTGTATTTACTGGATTAATTGTACCTGATGCTTCAACAACTTCGGTTATAGTACAGCGTTCTATCGCTTTAGTTTTGTATTTTACTTGTTTAGCCCCAGAAAAACCTATTCCGCCTATTATTATCAGTGCAATTATTGCTGCTGATGAATATATGTATTTTTTTTGAATATTTTTTAAATTACTAAGGTTTAGCATTATTTATCCTCTATTGATGTTGTTACTTCTTGTGGTAAAGCGATTGCTCTTTCTAAGTTAGCTCTAGCTACATTATAATTATACACTGTTTGCACATATGATACTTGTGCATTATTATAATTTACTTTTGCGTCTTGTAATTCAATATAATCTCCAAGTCCTACTGCATATCTTCCATCTGCTAGTTCAAAGTTCTCTAATGTTTGTTTTACTTTTACGGCAAGCAGTGGAATTTGTTTTTCCAATTGTACCATATTTATGTATAAGTTTTGGACTTCAAAATAGATGTCTTGTTTTGCTTGATCAATTTCATTCTCAGCTAATTGTACTTGAATCTTTGCATTGTCTATTTTGTGTTTTTGACCTTTTATATTTACGTTGCTTGATAAGTTAATTCCGACATTGAAAGAATTTGTGTTGTATTGATCTCTATATCCGTATCCTGCTGTTGCTGAAATTTCTGGTAAGTATTCTCTTTTTGTATATTTTAAAGATTCTTGCATTGCTTTTAGTGTTGCATCATATGCTTTTAGGTCCGGTCTGTTTTTGTATGCAAGATTTACAGATTCTTCGAATGTATAGGGAAATGGTTTAAATTTATAGTTATCCAAGACATTAATTTTTTCAACTTGTGAAGTTAAAAAAGCGTTATTAACGTCTTTTGGCGGCTTGCTTAAATCTTTTTTTTCATCAATTTTTTCTAAGTTTACAGGAGCATAATTGTTTTGAAAATTAAAAGTTTCTGTATTTTCAATCTCATATTCAGGGGCGAATGCAATATACATTGAATTATTTAATTGAACAAGAGCATTTTTATATGCTTTTTCTGATTCTACTAATGTAACTTTAGAGTCACTCAAGTATACTTCTGCATTGACAAGATCAATTTTTGATTTTATACCTTCTTCAAAATAGGCTTTTGTTCTTTGGTAGTTTCTTTCATTAATTTGAACATTAGCTCTGTTTACATCAAGGGTTGCTTTGGCTGCAAGCACTCCATAGTAATTCGTTTTTACGCCAAATATAGTCTCGAGTACCATGTCTTCAAATTCATATAATGCCGCAACTCTATCAAAATTGTACATTTTTATATTTGCGTTAGTTTTTCCAAAATTCCATATTAATTGGTTAATATTAGCTTCTGCTGAATAAATATTTGTATTTGTAGATCTTCTATTATTGTTATTGTCTGTAATGTTATATGCTGTTCCGATTCCTAATGTCGGGAAGTATTCTGATTTCGCAATACCTAAATTCCCTTTTGCAATTCCGTAATTATAACGTGCTTTTTTTATTTTAGGACTGTTTTGAAGTGCTATTGTAATGCAGTCTTTAATATTTAAAATAGCATTTTTTTCTACACTCATTTGTTCAATTGCAAATGCTGATGATATTGTATAAAATAAACAAATTGTAAGGGCTATAGCCTTTATATGTATTTTCAATATAGAATACCTCTTTACAATATAGTAACGATTAAACCATGTTTTTTGTTCATTTTAATCATTTATGAATATGAAATATGTAGCAATTTTTTTTGTAAAAAATACTTATATATAATATAGGGTTTAAATTTTATTTGGGGAAAATAATGAATATTTCAAAATTAGGGAAGTCTTGTACAAATTTTTTATTTAGTGGTATAAAAAAGACTAACGTTGCTAAAACATTACCGCAAAAAGCACCAGTAAAAAAAGTTGCAGATAAAGATTTATTTTGTCATCAGTATTGGGCTGATGCGAGAGCCGAAAGGGTTATTAGGCAATCTAATAGAGAAAGTGTTTCGTTGCATGGTGAATTGCATGGAATTAATCATCATTTTATACTTAGTCCTTATCCTGAGCATATGAATATGAAGTTTATGCACACTGGACTTACACCCAGACAAATGATAAGTTTAGCTGATACTGAATTTAAAACATTAAAACCTCTGGAACAAAATCTTAATGTTTATAGGTGTGTTGGTGAAAAGCCTGATTTCTTTTCAGAGTATCCTCTTTATTTGAAACGATTAGGTGTCAAAAAAGGTGATGTTATTGATATGAAAGAATATGCTTATGCAACATCTGATATTTCTTATGCCAAAGTTTATATGCCGAATAATAGAGGTGTTTTATATGAAATAGAAGTTCCAAAAGGTTCAAAGGTTTCAAGAACTGGCATAATTGGAAAACAAGATGAAATAGTTTTTCCAAGAAGTTCAAAATTTGAATGTACAGATGTAAAACATATCAAAGATGCAGATACTGATTGTTTGCATGTTAAGTTGAAATATATTGTGCCTGAAGATGTTTTTAATACAATTGGTTAATTGTCTTTGAGTGTCCAAAAATCTTTTTGCAACATTACAAGGAATGGTATTAATTCCAAACGTCCAACTAACATATTAAAAATCATTATGGCTTTTGAGGAAGAATGAAGTCCGTCAAAATTTGCCATAGGGCCTATTTGTTTTGCAAATCCAGGTCCAATATTACCAAGTCCTGTTATGCTGCAGCTTAGACCAACAGTACTGTTATGTTCAATAATTGATATTATTATTGAAGTTATTCCAAAAATTAAAAAGTAATAGAATACATAAACGATAATTTGTCTTGCAACTTCTGGGGCAACAGTTTTATTATCAACTTTTATATTTACAATCGCATTTGGGTGCAATATTCTTAAAAGTTCACTTTTCATTGATTTATATACGATTAACCATCTTACCATTTTAATACCGCCGCCTGCAGATCCTGCGCAGGAGCCCATAAACATTACTATAAATAAAAGTATTTTAGATGTGTAATCCCAGTTTATAAAATCAATACTAGCACTACCTGTTGATGTTGTAATACTTATTACTTGGTATAGTGCGTGCATAAAACTATCAGATAAATTTAAATGCGTATTGAGCACTAATGAAATAGTAATAAGTATTGCCATTATTATTACTAGAGAAAAATATAATTTAAATTCTTCGTTTTTGAAAAGAATTAATGGATTTTTTTGTGTAATAGCTCTATATTGAATGTTAAAGCTGGCACCTGCAAGGAACATAAATATCAAAGTTACCCAAATTAGGTAATTTGAATGATATCCCATAAGGCTTTCAGGATTTGGAGAAAATCCTCCAGCTGCAAGAGTTGATAGTGAGTTACAAACTGAATCAAATCCTGACATTCCGCCTGCCATTAATAATATTATTTGGATTATTGTAAATCCTGCATAAATTTTCCAGAGTGCAGATGCGGTATTTCTTATTCTCGGAGTGAATTTGTCTTCAGTAGGCCCAGGAGCTTCTGCAAAGAACATCTGTCTCCCAGCAACTGCAAATTGTGGTAAAATTGCAACGAATAAGACAATTATTCCCAAGCCTCCTAACCATTGAGTTAGTGAACGCCAAAAGAAAAATGCGTGAGAATAATTGAAATGAGTTAATATAGTTGCTCCTGTAGTTGTAATGCCTGATACCGATTCAAAGAGCGCATCAAGTGGTGATAATCCGTAAAAAAGATATGGAATTCCTGAAATAATTCCGAATATTATCCAAGATATAGCAACTACAAATAGAGCTTCTGCTTTTTTTATGTCGTTTAAATTTTCTAATGTTTTTGAATTTGGAACAGCATTTCTTACAATTACACCTATGATAAATGATATTGCTCCAGCTGTAAAAAATGGCAAAATCGAATTAAATTCGTGATAATACAAAGCTGCAATAATTGGAGTTAATATCACAAGACTTATATATATCATTGTAAGGCCAATAGCATTTGCCAGATAATTTAATCTCATATTACTTTACCTTAAAAAATTCTTTGATTTCTGGAGCATTTTCTGCTGTTGTAAATATAATCAATATATCATTAGTGTTAATTACGGTGTCACCTTTTGGAATAATGATGTTATTTTTTCTGATAACTACACCTATAATAGCATTGGCAGGAAATTTTAGTTCCATAATTTTCTTGCCATCAAAATCTGGATCAAGATTAATTTCAAGAACTTCTCCCTGACCTTGTTCTACTGTTGCAAGGATATCTACATCATTTTCCTGTAAATCGTTTCTCACTTCATTAATAGCAGATGTTTTTGGAGATACTGCAATATCAATACCTACTTTTTCAAAAAGTGGGATATTTAAAACTTTTGCAACTCTAGTAATTACTCTTTTTACTCCGAGTTGTTTTGCTAAAAGAGAGCATAAAAGATTTCTTTCATCGTTATTAGTAACGCTTATTACAACGTCTGCTCCTCCTATTTCTTCTTCATCTAAAAGTTTTAAATTAGTGCCATCTCCGTTAATTACAAGTGTATTAGATAATTCTTCTGCTAATACTTGGCATCTGTCATAATCTTTTTCAATTATTTTTATTTTAATTTTTAGTTTTTCAAGAGTTTTAGCAAGCATCATTCCAACATTTCCGCCACCAATAATTGCGACAGATTTTACAATTTCTTTTTCGTGGAAAAATGTACCTGCTAAAATATCAAGGGAATGAGATGTCCCCATAAAAATTAATTTATCATCTTCTTGAATTTCTGTGTCCCCATTTGGGATAAATAATTCACCGTTTCTTGTCAAGCCAACCATTAGTGTATTTTGTGTAAATCCACAATCTTTTACTTTCTTACCTATAATTGGCAAATATGGTTGTACTTTGTATTCTAAAAGTCTTGCTCGTCCATCTGCAAAATTTTCTACATCTAATGCGTGAGCTACAGTTACTATCCTAAAAATTTCTTGGGTTAATAATTCTTCCGGCCAAATTATGTAATCAATGAAGAAATCACAGAAATTTTCACTGTTTTTTTCAAAATTTAGAGTTTTCTTGTATTCTTCTCTGCTAACAAAACAAATTGTTCTTACTCCGCCAAATTTTTTTGCAGAAAGGCAAGCTACAATATTTGCTTCGTCAACAGCTGTGCAAGCTATAAATATATCTGCATTTTTTATATCTGCATTTTTTAAAACATCAATGTTAGATGCATTTCCCTGAATAAAGCTGATATCCAGCTTGTTAAATTCATCAGTTCTATTTTCTTCTTTATCAATTATTGTAATATCGTGGTCTTCAAAAAATTCAGTTGCTAAAAGACAGCCAATTTCTGTAGCACCGTAAATAATTATTTTCATAACATTCGAATTATATATTAAGTAAACATTTTTTACAAGTATTGCTAAAATTCGTCAAAAATTTTTATTTTCTTTGTTTTATGTTTTGTATGTTAAATAAAGTTCCTAATGTAAATTTCGAAAAGTGTTATCCATCGCGATTGAAAAGAATTTTTCGCAGTGATATAAATTATTTAACCTATAAAAAATTTGTACCATATACTAAAAATCAAATCGTTGGGAATATCCCAATTGAAGTTATTAAATTATTTAAAGAAGATAAAGCAGCTAGTATAAAAGTTTTTCAAAAGAAATTATCTAATATTGCAAATTATTTAAGGGGATATTATGTATTTTCTAAAAAACAAAATATAATTGTTAATAATTTTTCGGATTTATCTCCAGAAGATTTGGGAAATTTTGAAAAACAAATAACTTCTTTTGCAAATAAACAGTTGTGCAAGATATTACCACAAAATATTTCTGTTGATTTAAAGTATACTGGTAAAGGGGCTTGGGGGAATGTTTTTAAATTTTCAATGCTTGATAATTTTGGAAATAAAATAATGTCAGATAAGGCTTTGAAAGTTTATCACAAAACTTTTGGAGGAATTCCTTGTCTTTCTCATATGCATGGGAGTTGTGCAGAAGCGAATTTTTGGACATTCATGAAATTTTTTGCAGGGCACGATCTTGATAAAACTCAATTTACAAAGCATTATATTTCTGATTTAAAAAACGGTTATGCGTTAACTGAATTTATTGATTCTAAAAGTGTCAAAAATATATTTCCATTGGATTTAAATAATTTATTTAGGTTAAAATATTCTGATATTATGAATACTCCTATGTCTGGCAAATTTTACGATGCAGGAGGTTTTGTTAAGGCTTTTAATTTCATTCCTGATAAAGTTACTTTTAAGTATTTCAAGAAGTTAATGAATAGATCACCCAAAGAACTTATACCTTTTATGCAAAGATTACAAGAATGTGTAAAAAATCCAAAAACTCCGCATCGTGATAAAATTCAAAAAGCTATAGAATTATTTAAAAATCAAAAGCAGATAAATAATAATATAGTTTAAAATTTGTAATGCAATAACAGCTACTATTGGGGAAAAATCAATTCCGCCTACAGGTGGTATAATTTTTCTGAAAAGATTTAAGTATAAATCTGTCACATCTTTTATTGCTTCAAATGGTTGTTTATACCAATCAATACTAGGGATAAAGCTTAAAAGACATCTGACAAGAATTAACCAAAAATAAATTTGGAAAAAGCTGTTAACTACAAAAATTAAATTATTAATCATAATTCACCTAACTTTATAATTGAGAACTTTGTTTAGTGTTAGCACAAGTACAATTTTCTCTTGATGTTGGAATATTTTCAATCATCTTGAAGAGTAAATTTTTAAGATTTGCTACATTAGAATTAAATACTTCAATTACTTCGTGGTGAGAAACTGGAGGTACATCTCCTACCAGACCAGCATCATAGTCAGTGATTAATGAGATATTTAATGGGCACATATCCATTTCTTTAACAAGATATGCTTCTGGGAATGCTGTCATATTAATTACTTCCCAACCTTGGTTAGTAAAGAATTTTGATTCTGCCTTTGTAGAAAATCTTGGACCGTTAATAACAACAACAGTACCTTGTTCATGAATATTGATACCTAATTCTTTACCTGTTTTTATTGCAAGTTGTCTTAATTCTGGGCAATATGTTTCAGCAGCTGATGGGTGAGTAACTATTGGCCCTTCAAAGAAAGTTGTTTTTCTTCCGTCTGTCCAATCAACAAATTGATCGCAAATTACAAAATCTCCAGGTTTTACGTGTTTTTGTAAACTGCCTGCTGCACAAGGTGAAATTACTCTTTCACAACCTACTGATTTCATAGCCCAAACATTGGCTCTGTAGTTTATTAAATGAGGTAAAATTGTATGGTTTCTACCGTGTCTAGGCATAAATGCAACTTTATGTTCTCCGACATTACCAATAAATAGACTGTCGCTTGGCATCCCATATGGAGTTTCAACTCTTACTTCTTCAATATTGTCTAAGAACTTATAAAAACCTGAGCCTCCAAAAACACCTATATCTGCTAATTTTTTCTTTTCCATAAATTTTTCCTCTCATTTATTATTTATACTATTCAAATTCTATCATAAAAAATAAAAAAATACTCTAAAAAATCTAAAAAAATACTAACTTAATAATTGTTATTAAAACACTTAAAGTACTGTAATAGCAAGTAGTTTAAGCGTTTAGGTTTTTGCAATATTTAGTCAGGGACTTGAAAAAATTTTTTTTTGTAATATATTGTTTATATAATCATTCTTAAAAGTTTTTGATTTTGTTGAAGAAACGAATCGTTAGGGAATTTTTAAGGATTTCAATTTACAACATAGAGGATTACATTTTGAAAAAATTGTTACTGTTAACTTTTACACTAACGTGTATGTTACTTAGCCATGTTCAATGTCAAGCAGCAGACGTTAATTCGGTAAAAGCCACAATAGTAAAACATGCTATTGAAATGGGTGTAGATCCTGCGATTGCATTAAGTATTGCTCGTACAGAGTCAGGATTTCGCCATGAAGCAAGAAGTTCACATGGTGCAGTAGGTGTATTTCAATTAATGCCATCAACTGCAAAAAGAATGGGATATAATCCTTATTCTTTAAATGAAAACATTAAAGCTGGAATCACATATTACAAAAAAATGTATAATATGTTTGGTTCTGTGGAATTAGCTTTAGCTGCTTACAATGCAGGTCCGGGAAATGTAAAAAAATATAACGCAGTTCCTCCATATGCAGAAACAAGAAGATTTGTAAGCAAAATTATGACAGATGTTAATAGACAAAAGTTAAATCCAGATCCAGCTGTTGTTAAGGCTAAACAAGGTGTGTATACTGCACAAAAGCCTAAAGCTGTGTATTCTAAACCTGTAACTCCAAAAGCTACAGTTCATAAACCTGTTGGTGGTGCTGTAGATGTAAAAGATTTACAAGTTGAAGTATTACAGGAAAAACCGATAGAGTTAAAATTAGAAACTCTAACTGTTGCAATTTAGTAATATGAATTGTATATTCAAAAAAAGAATCGCTGAATGGCGATTCTTTTTTTTGTAAATATTTCTTAATAATTTATCTAAATAGGTTAAAGAAATTGTTTATGTATGTCGTATACCAATATAGAAAGGAATAATGTATCGATATGGGAATGGCAGCAGGACAAGCGAGATTATTAAGCATTACGGCAAGATTGACCGATAATGAACTTCGTTCTCAAACCATAACAAATTCAAAATTACGTTTGGCTGATCAATCATCACAAGCTAGCCAAGAATATATGGATGCATTGAATTCTACACAATTAATGTTTGGAACTTATAATGATAACGGAGAGTTATCTTATCAATCATTAACTGCAAATACTTTATTAACTTATAGTGATTTAAAAAATCAATATTCATTAGTAAATTCTTCTGGTCAGATAATGTTAAATGGTTCTGACATAAAAAAATATGAAGAATCAAACAGTTTAGCGGAATTTTTATATAGTTATGGTATCCCGGAAGTAGATAACCCAAAATATCCTGAAGCATTAATGGGTATTTATGGTAAAACTACTGTAGATGATGGCTCATATTTATATGAAAATTTATATGATGAAAATAACCCGTTACAGTGGAATGATTATTTTTCAGCGATGACAGATACTGATATTGCAAATTTACAAACAATCGTAAGTAAAAATCCTGAAGATGTTACAGAAGCAGATGCTCAACAATTTACAGATGTTGTAAATAATTGGACTTCTCAAGTAACAGGAAATAATTTGTTAAAAGAGTATGCAAATATTGGTGGTACATTTGGAGCTTATGTAAATGGATTGTTAGATTTGCCAGATGTAGAATTCCCAGATAAAAATGATCCTCAATTTACAGATGTATCAGGTGATGTTGAATTAGCTGAAAAGTTTGATTTAGCATCAAAACAATGTTATAATAACTGCCACCCACCATATAGTGGAAGCGGTCAAGAATGTTATTTACACGTACTTGCTTATTTATTAAATTATAACGGAGATTTATCTGGTTATCCTAAAAGTTTTAATACTACAGTTGATGGTTTAGGAATATCTGTTGATAAGGGCAAAATAACAGGTGCTGCTATATATACTCAAAGAGAAGAATATCCAGCAGGCTCAGGTAACTATGTTGCAGCTAAAGATATGATGCAAGAAGTATCTCAATATTTATGGGATCCTGCAAATGGATGTATGGCTCCTGTTGATGAAACAGATACTACTACATATGAATCTTCTGTTGCTGAAAAACTTTTAAGCAATTATAAATGGGTAGATTCAGATGGTGATGGTGTATATGAAAAGACTTTAAAAACTTGGCCAGAAAGGGTGATTGATACTTATTACGCAGTTCAAAATAGAGATACTTTGGGTTTGCAATATGAATCTTTATTACCAATATTAGATGAATTTCAAACAGACATGAAGAATGCTTTGTCTTCAGAATTTAATGAAGATAGATATAATCAAGCTGTAAAAGATTGGCAAGCTGAAATGGGTAGATGGCTAAAAGAAATTGGAGATCTAAAAGCTAACTATGTTGAAAGTTTAGATACAATTCCTGATAAGACTATCCCTGATGAAACCGATTCTAGATACCAATGGTATGTAAATTTGTATTATAGAATGGGTGGTGGCGCTACAAATGCTGATGGATCAAAAAATGATAATAATTATAAAGAATTAGATGAAAATTTAATTAATAATGCAGAATGGCTTCAGTTTGCTCTAGAAAATGGTGTATTGACAATGGAACAAGCATCATATTCTGAAAATGGTTCAGAAAAATATCCAGAAATTGGAACATATGATTGGACATCAATTATTTACACAAATGCGAGTGATATTAAATCTCAAGAAAACGAAACAGCTATTGCTATTGCAGAAGTAAAATATAAAAATGCAATTACAGAAATTGAAAATCAGGACAAAAAGTATGATCAAGATTTGAAAAAATTAGATTCTGAACATTCTGCACTGCAAACAGAATATGATTCTATCAAGAGTGTAATTGATAAAAACGTTGAAAGATCATTTAAAGCATTTTCATAATAGTAAAAAGCTCCCATTTATTAATGGGAGCTTTGTTTTGTTTTAAGAGTTAAAAGCTTTGAATAATTCTTGTAAGAGTTCATGTCCTTTTAATAGAGTTTTGTAATCCAAATATTCATTTTTAGAATGCATATTACATACGGTTGCAAGTCCTATTAAATATGGAACAAACTTGTCATTATTTGCATTTACTTCATTCGCATAAATATGAGTTTCTGCACCTGCGTGGAATGATGTAATATCTGGTGTTACTCCAACTTTTTTTGCTGCTGCTTCAAAAAGTATTGGAATATAATCATCATCTACTTTTTCAAAAGGTGGTAGGTGTTCTTCAAATTCAATTGATGCTTTTGCAATTTCTTTATTTTTAATATTGAATTCATCTACTGTTAAAGCCATTTTATTTTTTAATTCTTCTTCTTTTTTACGGCTTGAACTTCTTATAGAATAGCTTACTTCTGCATCAGTATTTATGATGTTTGTAACATTGATATTCCCTGCAGAAATTCCGCCTAAGTTGCAAGATGTAACAACTGTCCCTTCTTCTTCATAGAATACCCCTTGAGGAAGAGAAGAAATTAAGTCTGCAATTAATTTTGCGGCATTCGCACGTGTCTTATCTCCAATATCAATCCCAGAGTGACCGCCTTTGAAGCTGTGAACTTTAATTTTTGCTAAAGTGTAGCTAGCTCCTGATACTTCGCATTGTCCAAGTGTATCGCTATCAAGTACAAGTACATATTTTGATTTGAAGTTTTTAAGATTTGCATTTCTAATACCTGATAGACCGTTTTCTTCATCTCTTGTGAACATAACTTCAAGTCCGCCATGTTTCATATCAGATTTTGCAAGTTCTTTTGCAAATAAAAGAGCATTTGCAACTCCAGCTTTGTCATCTCCGCCTAAAGTTCTGTCTATTGCGTGGATGAAGCCGTTTTCATCAACATAAGTTTTTACAGGGCTTTCATCACCGATTACATCCA
>CAUDIU010000041.1 GCA_958449715.1 uncultured Clostridium sp.
ATGAATCTTTTAATCAAGGTAATATAATAAAACTTGCACTATATAATGTTTTGACATCAAACAAAAATTATGATGGTTTTCTTGTTAGTGTTGCTCAAGAAAATCCTGATATTATAATTTTGCAAGAAACAGATGATATTTGGCTTGAGCATATAAAAGATTTGAAAAAAACTTATCCATATTATATAGAACATTCAAGGTTAGATAATTTTGGTATTTCTATGTATTCTAAAATTCCTTTTACAAATACTGATATAGAGTTGTGGACTGATTTTGAAGTTCCTGTTGTCGTTGCAAACTTTAAAATGTTTTCTCAAGATTTAAGGATATACGGAATTCATACACTTCCTCCAACGAGCAAAGATTATTTTAGAGTAAGAAATGAAATGCTTAAGAAAATAAATACAATTTCATCTCAAGAAAATTCCAAAAATCTTGTGTTTGCAGGAGATTTTAATACAACTATTTATTCAAATTCTTATAAAAAATATATTAAATCCTCAGTTTTGAAAGATTGTCAAATCTTGGCTAAAAATGTTAATGGAACTTGGAACGCTCGATATATTCCAATTTTTAGAATTTCATTGGAACATGTTTTAATATCTCCAAAAATATTAATGAATTCTTTTAAAATCGGTAAAAATTTTGGAAGTGATCATTTGCCTGTATATGTAGAATTATCTTTTTAAAATAGTTTTTATTTTGTAATAACTACATTTTTATACATATTATTGTGGGGTGCATTATTGCTTAGTTTTATGATTTTTTCAAATGCAAATTTTAGAGGATTACATTTTTTGTCTGATTTGAAAGTTACAACTTTTGCTTGTTCAAAATCATCTTGATATTTTGCAACCAAAACATTTTTTTTAGGTACAAATCTTGTGAAATTTATTATCGGTTTGCCGTCTTTTTCAAAAATATCAACTTTTAAGCGTGTTGTAAGGTATGCAGAGTCAATATTTTTTCTTGCAGCGTTAAGTTTGTCGAATTTCCCATTTTCGACAGAATATTGGACAAGTTGTTGCAATGAATCACTGTGTAAAAATTTTGCTTGGAAAGATGTTTGATTTTGGTAGTTTTGAATTTTCATATTCAAATTAAAAATTCAAACAAGATTTTTTTTGCTATTGATTTTTAGTTAAATCCGTTCGGATGATTTTTATGCCAATTCCAAGCAGTTGAAATTATTTCTTCCAAAGAATTATGTTCAGGTGTCCACCCTAGGATTTCTTTTGCTTTTTCACTTGATGCAATAAGTTGTGCAGGATCACCAGCTCTGCGTGGTGTGATTTTTGCGGGAATAGGGTGTGATGTTACTTTTCTTGCAGTATCTATTACTTCTTTTACTGTAAAGCCAACACCGTTACCTAAATTAAATATATTGCTTTCATTTCCTGCTTGCAAATATTTAACCGCAAGGATATGGGCTTGAGCTAAATCTGTTACGTGAATGTAATCTCTCACGCAAGTTCCGTCTTTTGTATCGTAGTCATCGCCAAATATTGAGATGTATTCACGTTTGCCGTTTGGAACTTGTAGAATTAGAGGGATAAGATGAGATTCCGGGGTATGGTCTTCTCCTATCTGTCCTGAAATATGAGCCCCGCAAGCATTAAAATATCTTAGTGATACATAGCGAAGTCCATGAGCTTTTCCAACCCATTTAAACATTTTTTCCATTGACAATTTTGTTTCGCCGTATGTGTTTGTAGGTTCTGTTCTGTCTGTTTCTAAAATAGGAACTTTTTCAGGTTCTCCATATGTAGCAGCAGTTGAAGAAAATACTATTTTATCAATACCATTTGCGACCATGGAATCTAAAAGAATTTTTGTCCCGCATAAGTTGTTGTCATAATATTTTAGAGGTTTTTCCATACTTTCGCCTACTAATGAGCAAGCTGCAAAATGGATTACGGCATCAATTTTTTCTTTTTTAAATACATCATCTAAAAATTCTCTATCTCTAATGTCGCCTTTATAAAATCTTGCTTTAGGGTGAATTGCTTCTTTGTGTCCTGTTAATAAGTTATCAATGATAACAACATCTTCACCATTATCGATTAGCTCATATACAGTGTGTGAGCCGATATAACCTGCACCGCCTAAAACTAAAATTGTCATATTAGTATCTCCTTATAATCTTCTTATTATATACCACATTTTTAGTTTATGTTATCATTTGTTGTATGGATAAAATTTTTTCAAATGAGATGAATGTTTTAAAAGCTTTGGCTATTCTGCTTGTTGTATCAGGACACTTGGAGTTTTCGCTATTAGGAATTTTCCCTCCTTATTCTTTCCAATTAGCTTTATTTTTCTTTATATCAGGTTGTTTGTTTAAAGATAAATATTTGACTGATGTTGCTACATTTGTGGAAAGAAGGATTAAAACTCTTTTGGTTCCTTATTTTTGGTATAACTTGTTTTATATGCTCGTTACAATTTTAATTGCAAAACTTACAGGCAAATTTTGGGGTATGCCTTTGAGTTTCAAGAACTTTTTTATTACACCGTTTTTAAACGGACATCAATTTGACCTGTCTTGTCCTTTGTGGTTTGTAACTCAGTTGTTTATGACAATGATTACTTTTTTATTTTTGTTTAGAGCTTTGAATGCTGTGACAAAAAATAAATTTATACACTTGGGATTTTTTACTGTTTTAGGATTACTCGCAATTCCTTTTGATAAATGGTTTGCGGTAACTCCTTTAATGTTAATCGTAATTAGAACAATGTTTTCACTATTTTTTGTATATTTGGGATATTTTTATACTCATTATATAAAAGATAATTATAATATTTTTACGCCAAAGTGGTTTGGTACTGTATTTGTATTGCAATCTATACTTTGGATGTTTAACAGAGATTATGACCCTGAGCATGGAATTGGGTTAAGTTATGTACTTGTCTGGTCGCGATTTGATGATCAGCTTTTAGTACCAATTTTTACTGCATTAACAGGTATTTGGGCTTCTTTATTTACTGTAAAACTTCTTTATCCGTATGTTAAAGATATAAAGTTTGTTCAAGATATGGGAAATGTTACATATCACATAATGGCAAATCATTTGCTTGTTATGTATATAATGACAGCAATTTTTATGTGGTTGCACGGTATTCCGATTGCGGAGCGTGCAAATCACGATATTTATTGGATATATAATCCTGTGCAGACAACTTACTTATATTTTGTTGTGACTATGGTTGTGACAACTTATGTGGGTGTAGGATTAAAGAAATTACATAAGATGATATTTAAAAATGACAAATAATGTAAAAGAAAAAAGTTTCAGAATGATTAGGTATGTCACTTATTGAGTTGTTGAAATTTGATTAATATATATATGCTGGCTTAAATGGCACGTTGACATTTTGCTAAGACAATAAAAATTTTTTTGTGTAGCCTGATTGGTGGGTTAAGCGGCACGCTTACATTTTTAGCCACATAGCATCGTATGCGTTCAATTTTACGGTTAATTCTTTGTTTTCAACTCTTGCTCGAACCATTTTATCTGTTAGTAGATTTTTCAAGTATATGTCTTTTTCTTTTTTTCCGAAATTGTCATCAGTGAATATTACTGTGGCTTTGATTTTTTTGTCAGATAGGTTGTTTATTACAACAACTCTGTCTGTATCTGTTGCACGAACATAGGCAAAAACTTCTGGTGATTTAGTTTTTAATTCTACAAATGAACCTCTTGTGATTACAGGGTATTGTTTTCTTACTTTTATTAGTTGTTTTACTCTTTCATATACTCTGTTATTGTATGTGCCTTTATGGTTTACGGCATCTTCAAATGTTTTTTGTGTAATAGGTCCTCTGTTTATATCACGGCTGTCAAAATAGCTTAGCATTTTAACTTTATTTTTTACATCTTTATCTTTTTTCTGTTTAGCTTCACGCATTTTAGCACTTTTATTTGCGTTAGCAAAATTGTTTTGGATTCCTATTTCATCGCCATAGTATATAATTGGAATTCCAGGTAATGACATAAGTATAGAAAAAGCCATACCAATTCTGTCAGGGTTGTTATCTAAGAAATTAGCCATTCTGCCTGAAACCCCGAAGCCTTTTCTAAATGCAGCACCTTTAGGTGCCAAGTCTTCAAATAGGATTTCTCTTGTTTTTTCGTTTACCATTTCAAGAGTAAGTTCATCGTGAACTCTTAAAAATATTGCCCAAGAAGCTGAATCAGGGATTTGTGGAGTTTGTTTGTAAGCTTTCCAAAAATAGCTGTTGTCAGCAGTTACCAAAGATGCCCAAATCGCAGGCATGTATGGGAAATGGTATGCAATTTGAACTTCATCAGTTCTTGTCATTTCTTTTTCTTGACCTTTTACTATTTCTTTGTATTTTTGTTCTGTTCCAAAATATGGAAGAATTTTATTTGGCATTTGGCAAGCTTCTGCTTGGATTACTGAACGTGGAGCAATTGCTTGTATAAATGCACTTAATATTTTTATAATTCTATGAGTTTCTTCTAAGTTTTCAGCATTTGTGCCATCTTCTTTAATCAAATATGGAATTGCGTCCATTCTGAAAATATCAACACCTTGATTTGCCCAAAATGCAATTGTTTCCAAGTTATAGTATAAAACTTTTGGATTTTTCCAGTTTATATCAAGCTGGAATGGGTAGAAAGTGTGATAGAAATAGTAGTCTTTGTTATTTATAGTGACTTTTCTGTAGTTGTTTTCTGTAATTTCAGGGAAAATAATTCTTCTTTTTGAAGTTTTTCCGCTTGGCTCTTTATATTCAGCAACCCAGCCGAGTTTTGGATCTTTGTATTTTGTATATTCAGGCATCTGGTCACGTACTACAAAGTAATCAAGTTTTGAGATGTCACCTTTTAGAGCTTGTTGAAACCATTCATGTTGGTCTGAAAAGTGATTTAAGACTAAATCTGCTTTAATTTTAAATCCTTTTTGTCTTGCTGCAGAGATGAATTTTTGAAATTCAAACATTCCGCCTAAATCTTGTCTTATTCCTCTAGGGTTTCTTATATCAAATCCGGCATCTTCCATTGGAGAATCTACAAATGGTAAGATGTAGATTGTTGTTACGCCTAACGTTTTTAAGTAGTCAAGCATTTGAATATCATCTTTGAAAGTATTTGATTTATCAGGATTTTTTACTCCAAAGTGATTTGCATAAAACATATAAATCACTTCGTCTTTATACCAATCTGTCGGGCGATTTAGGTCTTCTTCAATTAGTGCAGATGAACGTTCTTCTTTTGCTTTTTTAGCTATTGATAATATGTTTGAGTATATTATTTCTACATTTTCGGTACCATATACTTTTGCGAGAGATGCTTTTATTTCTTTTTCAAGTTTAAGTGGAATAATTGCGTTTTCTTGTGCTTGGATTTCTTATTTTGTGTTTAAGTTTTCAATAACTGCATAAGATACAGTTGCAGTGCTATTGAGTATTAGTACTGACGCCAGTAATCCTGCTATTAGCTTTCTCATAAAAAATCTCCCGTTTAGTTCAATTTCTTTATTTTAGCATTAGAGTAATTGTATACAATTATCATATCAGCTAATGTGACAAAATAATTATATTATAAAAGTCATATCCGGTAAGCTAATTTTGATTTCTTTGTATTTTTGTTACAAAGTGCTTATGATTCTTTTTTTGAATATATATAATTACTTATTATCTCAGCTGCTTCCATTATCAATTTTTCACATGGACGGGATTTGTAATATTGTTCGGTCCTTTTTTCAGGGATAGGAGAATCTTGTTTTACATCAAGTCCTAATAATTCTCTGCATATTATTGTTTTATTATTTTTTTTGAATTCTTCTGCAAGTTTTTGAATTCTTTCATAATGCTCAGCTTTGGTGATATCATCGTTAGGGCTAGTGTAACCGTACTTTAAGCCTGCAATCATAAACATTGCGCTTACAGCTCCACATACTTCTCTTAATCTTCCCATTCCACCCCCGAATGATGATGATAGTTTTAAGGCAGTGTCAAAATCCATTCCTATATCTTCTGCAAATGCACAAAAAACAGATTGAGCACAATTATAGCCCTGTCTGAATAATTCTCCTGCTTTTTTAGAATATTTATTTTCTTCCATAAGCATATTGTACTATAAAATTAATCTGTTCGGGAATGTGTTTTAATTTTACATAAAATAGAATTTCTAATATGAACAATTTGTATAAATCAATTATATTACTTTTAATTTTATTAACTATTGGTGTTGCTTATTATAACTATAGAACCAATACTTATGTGACAGCTGAATTTAAAAATTTACGACCATTTCATGATAGAGCTCCGATTTATTATAACGGTTTTAAAATAGGTCGTGTTGTGAATGTAAAGCCTAATAAAAATTATACGGCTACAATAGTTACAATGGAGTTACATCCAGATGATTTGAAATTGCCGATAAATATTTCAGTAAATTTGCGAAAAGAAAGAAATAAATGGAATCGTAAATTTGATTATATAGATATAATCTATCCAAAAGAACCTTCTAGTTTTTATTTGAAAAATGGTGATAGAGTTTCAGGAAAAACGACTGTTGAATTTGAGTCATACTTTGCAAATATGGATCCAGAATCTCTCGAGGCAATAAAAGGAGATGCAGCTGAGGCGGTTAAAAATTTAAATGTTACAATTCAGACTCTCGGAGAACTATTTGGTACCTTAAATACAATGGCTCAGGAGGTAAGTCCGAATGTTGTTAAAGTATCTTCTGATATGAGTAAAAGTTCAGGGAATATCGTTAGGGTATCTGAAAATGTAAGTAATATGACAGGTAATGTAGATAGTGCTTTGTCTAAAGAAAGAATGGAAGCTACTGCTAAAAATGCTCAATTAATAACAAAAAATGTCAAAAATATGACAAATGAATTTAATAAGACTATTCCTCAAATCGGTTGTACAATAAACGAAATGAATAGAATTTTATGCAATATTGATGAGATGACTGCAGGGTTAAATAACACAATGGAAAAACCTTTTGGGGGCTTACGATTGATTTTTGGAAGTCCAGTGAGCAAGAAAAAATGTCATTGTAAATAATAAGTTTTTGAATATTTTATTACCCACTTTGATAATTATTAATCAGGTGGGTAATGTTTTTTTTTACATATTACTTTAGTATGTTCATGTAATTAGAAATAGAGGAAAGTATGGTCAAAAGAGCTGTAACTTCAAACTTGTTATATACACTATTTTTAGTCTTTTATTGCTGTTTGATAATATTTAGTGCTCTTTTTTTAGAGCTTTCTAAAAATTTATTTCTATTTATTATTTTTTGTAATTTTATTTATATTCTTTTGGCTTTTTTATTGTTAAAAAATCAGATAGAATTTGAAAATGTTGAAAAAGATGATTTAAAGACTTCAAATCTTGAATCAAAGTCATCTTATTTAACTGATATTATAAATAATTTACCCCTGATTGCATTTATAATTGATAAAAATTATAAATTTGTGACCGGTAATATTGAAGCTCTAAAATTTTTCAATGTTACAAAACAAGAGCAGTTCAGGAAGTTGTCTTTAGATGTATTTGAGAGGAAAACAATGGAATTAATTAAAGAAGAAAACAATCTTATCAAGAAAAACAAAAAGACCTTCATTACTGACAGAGAAGTAAGGTTAAAAGATGGTAAACAACAGTGGTTAAGAATAAGAAAAGTACCAATCTTGGATAAAAACGACAATGTTAATAGTTTAGTTGTGTTTGGAAGAAGTATTAATACTGAACGTGCTGCTCAAAAACAAAGAGAAACTTATATATCAACTCTTAGTCACGATCTAAAAATTCCAACTCTTGCTCAAATCAGAGCTTTAGAGCTTCTTGTTAATGAAAAAATGGGTAAAATTAATGACCAACAAAGAGAATTACTTAATTTAACATTGGATTCTTGTTATTGTATGTATGATATGTTATCTACATTATTAACTACATACAAATTTGAAAATAATGATATTGTCTTGAATTATGAAAAAATTCAAATGCTGAAGATTTTAGATGAATCTTTTGCTAAGTATTTGAGGGAAATGAATCATAAAAATATAAAAATAAAGGTATCTGCAAAAGATAAGTTTATCTCTTTATATGCGGATAAAATTCAAATGAAGAAAGCTTTTGAAAATTTGATTAATTATTGTATTTCTAGTGCTTATGAAAATACGGAAATTTTTTGTGAAATTTCTAAAAATACTTTAGGGAATAGTATAAATATTTCATTGGGCTTTGAAAGTCCTTATAAAACTCCTGAAAATATAAAAAATATGTTTTGCAAATATACAACATCAGCTGAAAAAATGGATAAAGTTGGTAGTAGTTTAAATCTTTATTTGGCAAAACAAATAATCAATGCACACCATGGAATAATAAATATAGAAAGTCAAAAAACAAATTATAATAGTTATAATATTGAATTACCATATATTAATGAATGTAAATTTTCATCTATATCTAATTAATTATTATATAATATGATTATGAAAAATTTTATTTTATTATTAATGATTATTTTATTATCAGCAGGTCAAGTATTTGCGAATATTGATTCAGCTGCTAAAAGAGATGCTTATAAGTCTATGGTGTCAGATCATGAAAAGTTTCATGATACTTGTAATCGTGCTGCTAAAAATTTTCGATATGACAATCGATTTGCAAATTATTTGAGAAACAGATGTCTATTGTATGAATCAGATAGACAAAGATTTATGGACGCTATTTTCCCTATTACTAATAATGGTGAAGATTGGTATAAGGATCAATATCCTATTTTGCAGGCTAATTTTGCTATTCAAATGAATAATAGAGAAATTGAAAATTATAGAATTATTATAAATGAGTATTGCAAATATAATAAATATAAATTTGCGAAAAGAGATCCTCAAGCTTGTTCTCAGCAGAGAATAAATTCAATATTTAATCCTTAGACAATTCCTTGAGCTACCATTGCATCTGCAAGTTTTGTGAAAGCGGCAATATTTGCACCTGCAACATAGTTATTTTTTAGGTTATATTCTTCTGCAGAATTTTTACAAGAGTTAAATATATTTATCATTATTTGATTTAATTTATTATCAACTTCTTCAAATGTTAGGTAATATCTCATGCTGTTTTGACTCATTTCTATTGCAGAAGTTGCTACACCACCCGCATTTGCAGCTTTTGCGGGAGCTACTAAAATATTGTTAGCTAAAAAATATTCTGTAGCTTCTTTAGTACAAGGCATATTTGCTCCTTCTCCAATTGCAATTACGCCATTTGCGACTAATTTTTTTGCTGAATTTAGAGTTAGTTCATTTTGAGTAGCACAAGGTAATGCTATATCTGTTTTTATATCCCAAATTGGAGAATCTTCATTTTTTCTTTCCAAATATTCAGCATCAGGTTTATAATTTTTGTATTCAGAAATTCTACCTCTGTTTTGTTCTTTAATTTGTTTTATTATATCTAAATTAATGCCGTCTTTGTCATAAATACAACCTTTTGAATCGCTCATAGCAACAACTTTAGCTCCATATTGCTGAGCTTTTTCGCAAGCGTATATTGCAACATTTCCTGCACCAGATATTGTGACAGTTTTCCCTTCAAGAGAATTATTGCCATTATTATTTAGCATTTCTCTCATAAAATATATTAGTCCGTATCCAGTAGCTTCTTTTCTAGCTAACGATCCACCATAGGATAGGCCTTTACCTGTTAGGACTCCGCCTTCATATATGTCTTTAATTCTTTTATATTGTCCGAAAAGATAGCCTATTTCTCTTGCTCCAACTCCTATATCTCCAGCTGGAACATCAACATCTTGACCGATATGTCTTTGAAGTTCTGTCATAAAACTTTGACAAAATCTCATTATTTCTTCATCAGATTTTCCCTTAGGGTCAAAATCACTGCCACCTTTGCCTCCTCCAATTGGAAGACCGGTAAGGGCGTTTTTAAATATTTGTTCAAACCCTAAAAATTTCATAATACTTTGGTTAACGCTTGGGTGAAATCTTAATCCGCCTTTATATGGCCCGATAAGACTGCTAAATTGTACTCGATAACCTTTGTGGACAACTGTTTGACCATTGTCTTTTACATATGGAACTCTGAAAGTAATTATCCTTTCAGGTTCAAGCATTCGTTCTAAAAGGGCTATTTTCTCATACTCAGGATGTTTATCAATTACCGGTTCAATAGTTGATAATACTTCTTCTACTGCTTGAATATATTCTTTTTCATATTGATTTTTTTCTTTTACTTCTGTTAGTACTTTATTTAAGTATTGATTCATGTAGCCCCCGTTTGTTGTGTATTTTTTGCAAAGAAATTGTAACATATTTTTTTTATATTCGCAATTGATTTTTTTTTAATATCGGTTATAATGTGATATATTATTTGGTATAGGAGTGTTAGATATGTTTGAAAAATTTGAAAAATTGCAATTGGTATGGTTAGCTTTGATTTTAGCTTTTGGTTTAATTGTAGCTGTGAAGTCAGGAACTGTTACATTATCAAAAGATAATATATCAGTTACAGGGTCAGCTTATCAGGTAGTAAAATCTGACTCAGCAAGATTGGTTGTAGATATTAAATCAAGAAAACCTTCAAAATCAGAAGCATACAGTGTGATAAAAAAACAATTACCAGTAGTTACAGAATACTTAAAATCTAAAGGTCTTGATGATATTGAGGTAAAACCAATAAATTCTTATTATGTTTATAAATACAATCCAAATGGTACTTCTACAAATGAAATAGCATATTATAATGCTTCTCAAGCAATAGAAATAAAATCTAATGATGTTGATAAAATAAAAGAAACAGCTTTAGATATTCAAAATTTATATGAAAAAGGAATAGATATTGATGTTACTAATCCAGAGTATTATTATTCAGGATTAGCTGATTTAAAAGTTAAATTGCTTAAAGATGCTACTACAGATGCAAAAGATAGAGCAACTGCGATGTTAAAAGCTACTCATAACAGACCAGGAAAAATTCAATCTGTAAATATGGGTGTATTCCAAATTACTCCTGTTGATTCTACAAATGTATCAGATATGGGTATCAATGATACTACAACAGTTGAGAAAAAAGTTACAGCTGTTGCAAATGTTGTATTCCGTATAAAATAACTTATGGAGTTATAATTATGAAAAATTTAATTCTAATTTCATTATTATCTTTTTCAATAATGCCTGTATTAGCAGTTCTTCCGCCAGATGCTTCTATAATTCAGGTACATGATATGCAGATGATTAATCAACAGAGGTTTAGAATAGAAGAAATTAACGATTATAATGATGTTGATACAGAAAAGGCTAGGTATCAGAAGAGAAATGAAGCTAATTCTGAACCATTGATTAAAAAATTATTCCATAAGAAAAAATTTACAGAAGAAAATGGTCAAATCAAAATAGAAAATGATGAATCTTAATTAAATTTTCATTCTATTAGTTACTTATACCTGCTCTATACCCGCACCAGCTGTATATTGCAGGTAAAGTTTTGTCTACATGTAATTTTTCTGCAATAGGTACTTTGGCAAGAATTAATACGCCTAAGGCATCATCAATATTTGCAATAGAATCTTTAAAAGTAAGTTTTCTATCAGGTACTTTGTCATGTGGGTCGTTTATAATATTTGATAATTTTGCTGCGATATGCATTCCACCAAACAGACCTACAATTGTGCTGGCTATTCTGTATTTTATATTTTTGCTAAAAGAATATAATGCACTTGTTAATAATGGAGGAACTGAAGCATTCATAAATTGGAAAACGCTTTCATTAATTTTTTGTTTTTTATGTTCTTTTTTGTCAAATAAAACACCAGATGCAAGGCCTCCCGCAATACTACCGGCACTAACTAAAACCATTTCTTTTACGCCGTATTTAATGTTATAAAGCTTACATTTTTGACTTTTTGCCAATAATGCCATCGGTATTATTGTTCCAGCTATTGATCCTGCTGCAATTTTAGCTTTTGTGTTTGTATCAGTTTTTTCAACTTGGTGAGTTCTATAACTTTTATATGTTCTTATATCATATTCAACTTTTTGCCCTGTAATGGGTGCAAGCATTTTTATATATCCCTTTCAAAATAATTCTATCATATTAATGGCCGTAAATCATAATTGTTGCTGAACCTATAAGAATTATTAAGGAACCTAGAAGTTTTTTTAATAGATTTTTTTCGTTAAATAGTTTATATCCTAAAATTACATTAATAATAATGGAGAGTTGAAATAAAGATAGAGCATATCCGACATTCATATATCTAAATACGTATGCTGTAGTAAATGTCATAAGTCCAAAACATAAAGCTGTTAAAATATATATAATAGAATGTTTTTTAGATGGAAGTTTTAAGTTTTTGTCTGAAAAAATACTCATTATAATAAATGAAAATAAAGCACCTAAAAAACTTGATGTGATAAATGAAGTTGTAATAGATGAGAGGATTATTACTTTTTTTATAAAAACAGCTTCAATTGCAGAAAAAATTAGTGCATAAATCCGATATTGAATATCTTTTTTTAAAAAAGCTCTTGGTGTTTCAAGTATAAAATATGAACCGAAAATAATAAGTACAATACCTATCAAACCAAAAACATTTGGAAATTCATGCAAAATAATCATTCCGAAAATTAATCCAATTATTGCTTTGTATGAATTGATTGGACCTAATACAGAGAGTTCTCCTCTTTTTAGAGCTAGTACCATAAAACAATTGCAAATAGCACCAGTTAACCCGCCTAATAAAGCGTAAATTATAAAATTAATATTTGTTATTGGAATATTTGTAAAAAATATTAATGGAATAGAGAATATGCTAAGTATAAGATAGTTTATAAAATTAACAACTGTAGGATTTTCGCCTTCCAAAGATAATTTCTTTTGAAAAACGTTACTCATTGAATTTGTGATAATTCTGATAATTATAGCTAAAAAGTTGTATAGAATTTGCATATTTTTAATTTTGTATAGATATTTAAAAACTCTTAGAAGATATCTAAGAGTTTTTCTAAATGGTTGCGGAGACAGGATTTGAACCTATGACCTTCGGGTTATGAGCCCGACGAGCTACCAGACTGCTCCACTCCGCGATATTTTATTTTACATCCCATTATGTAACGCTAAATTTTAAATTGCAAGTATTTTTTATAAAAAAAAGGATATCATTTCTGATATCCTTTTTTTATTATGTTCTAGTTGAATATTTTTTTAAGTTGTTCCCAGAACCATTTGCCTTCATTTGGAGTTGTAACTTGAGCATTATCAACATCTGCTTTTTCAGAACCTTTATTTACAACTTTTACGTCATTTTCACTTGAGATAGTTCCGTTTGCTGTTAATTTATCTCCTTTATTTAGGATTACTGCATTGCCATTTGTTGTGTTGATATTACCGCCAACTGTCATATCACCTTTCATATTGTATAATTCAGTTTGAGAAGATGATGTGTTGACATTTCCTTCAAATCTTAAGCCTTCAGAGCCTGAGATATTTTTTATTAGGTTTTGACCTTGACCGTCTACGCTAAAGCCGCTTGTAACATTTACGCCAGTTCCGTTTTCTCTTGCTGCAGCATAGAAGCCATTGTTTGCATCAAGATTACCGTTGCTGTTGTTGTGAACTTTTCCGCCAAGGTTTAATTTACCTGAATTTGCAAGAATGTTTAGTCTGCCACCGCTTGTGATTTCATTATTTACAGTCATATCACCTGAACCGTAATTTTTGATATTTGTATTAGCTGTGTCATTTGTAATTTTGCCATCACTTGCGAGTGTCATTGATCCGCCACCAGCTCTGTTAATAATTCCTAAGTTGCCTTCAGAAGTAATATTTCCTGAAACATACATATCGCCACTGTAGTTATTAATAGCAGTTTCGCCTTCGCTATTTATAGTTCCTTGAAGATCTATACCTTTAGAGCCTTCAGCTGTTTTGCCATCATGTTTAATAGCTAAATTATATCCGGCACCTTCGTTAGTGATTTTGCTTAATGTACTTGTTGAAATTCCTGTTGAATTGTTTCTTGACCATACAGTTAGAGCACCATCTCTATTTGTGATAGAACCTCCTTTTGTATTAGTGCTATCATTCTTTAATGCAAGTTCTCCAGCATCATTGTAGATTGTTAATCTTCCTGTATTATCAATATCTCCTACGATTGTCATTCCATCGTCACCGTAGTTTTTAATTTTTAGTTGACCTTCGTTAGTTACTACAGCATTTTTAGTAAATGTTAAACCAGTGCCGTTTTCTCTATTTTCAATTGCCATATTGCCTGTGTTTTGAATTTTTCCATTAACAAGCATAGCTCCAGCTTCGTTATTGATTGCAGTTTCTGCATCTATACCGTTATTAGTAACAGTTCCATCAATTGTCATACCATTAGTTCCACGGTTTTTAATAGAAACGGTTCCATTTCCGGCTACATTTCCTTTTGATGCAATTGATAATTTTCCAGAACCACTATTTAAAATATTTATTGCTCCGTCATCAACTGATACTTTTCCATTAACAGTTAAATCTCCTGATTTATTTTCAATAGATACAAGGCTGTCAGATTTTACTCCGCCAACTTCCATTCCAGAACCAGTGTTTTCTAGTCTAACTGTGCCTGCAGATGCAACTTTGTCTGCAGTATTAGAAATTACCATTTTACCGCCTCTGTTTACGATTCTGATTGAACCGCCATTAACTGTTCCGGTAATATTCATTCCGCCGGCACCTTCATTAACGATATTATTTGCACCTTCTGCTACTGCAGATCCACTAAGAGTTAATGCTCCAGTTCCGTTATTCGTGATTGCAAGATCTTTGTCTGTTGAAAGTTTTCCGTTTACAGAAAGGTTTGTGCCTTTATTAGAAATATTTAAGTTTGCTCCTTCATTTTTTACAGTACCTGTAATGTCAAGAGCTCCAGCTTTATTGTAAACATTTAATTCGTTTGTAGATTGTACAAGCCCAGAAATGTTAGTGCCGCCGTTGCTTGTAATATATAAACCGCTATTTGCTTGACCGGCTTTTGCAGCTCCATTTACTACAGTACCAGCAATATCAGTGCTGCCAGATGATTTGATTTGAATATTTGTACCATTTGTTGTAAATTCAGATGCTGTTTTAATTCCGTCAGTATTAACTAAAGTATTAAATAATGCATTTGCATCGTTTAAAGCTGTTGATTTGTCTGTGAATGCTTGATTAGATTTAATTCCGTTAATTAAAGCACCTCCACTTGCAACAGCAATATCGCCACCTCTTAGTTGAATTCCATTTCTAGCAAGAACTTTACCTTCAACTGTAATATTTCCAACATTAGCTTCATTATTTAATAAATTAGATATATTATTGATATTTGTGTAGTTTCTTGCGTCGTATTCTCCTTTTAAGGTATTATATTTATCTTCTGTAGGAGTAATAACTGATAATGAACCAACATTTAATACACCGCTTGCTCCGATAGCCATTCCGCCAGGAGTAATAAATACTGCGTGTCCGTCATAAAAATTGCCATCTCGCATTGTATTTAATATACCATCAATTCGAACACCATTATTTACTAAGTTAATAAATGTTTCGATGTCTCTGGAATTTCCATATTTGAAAATTAAATTTGCAATGTCACCTTGACTCAAATTAAAATTGTCATATTGTCTGTAACCAACGTCTCCATTAACATGCGATGGATCAATGTTGAAAATTCCATTATTACCTGTAACTCCGGTAATATCTGTTGCACTCACACTTGACACTGATAACAGTGCTGCTACGGTTGCAATT
>CAUDIU010000042.1 GCA_958449715.1 uncultured Clostridium sp.
ATTAATAGCCGTAATATACATTCTTGTATACACAATTGCAGGATTATTTGGAATAGACTCTATTATAAATATTAAAGATGATATATACCTTATAGACATATTTATGAGTATTTTTGCTGGATACTTTGTTATTGTAACTTGGTATTTTGCATTTCCTTATTCATTAATAGACTCTTATCAAGAATTCATTAAACCTATTTTAAGAAAGGAAGAAAATAATGGCACAAATGCTTAATGGATTAAAAAAACTATATACTGGAGAAAAAGCATTTGAAAGACAGCTTTCATTATTTTCAATCTGTGGGATTGCAGGACTTATAACAGGCTATTTAGCTATTGCAAATCAAGGATATATTGAAATTACAAATATCCAAAAAATCTGTTTTACAATACTATTAGTTATTTTTGGACTATTTTTTATAGGATATGAAACATTATTTATGCATACTAGAACAATTCCAGATATTGGAATCGATTCATTTAAAATTGCAATAAAAAAAATACCATTCATAATATTTTTAGTTGGAATTCCTATATTAATAACCAGCTTATTCACCAAATATCAATATTCTGCATTTTGTATTGAAATGTTTCTAGCAATACCACTTACAATGTTACAAGCAGGATTTTCGTACAATTATCAAAATAATGATTATCTTTTACTATTTCATAAATTTAACGTTAAAGATATTTTCTTTTTATTAATAAAAAGATTATGGATCGTTGTTTTAACTTACATCACAACTTACTTTTTAATTTTTATAATCTTTTTTATTATTGGTCTCATTTCTGCTTTCTATTACAAAGGAGATATAAATACAATGAGTATGGCTATCTCATCTCAACAAGTTACAATTGCAAAACTATCAAATTACATTGCTAGTATCTTATATACTTACATTATATCAATAGGAATACTTGTATGGGATTATGAACTTTTAAAAACTTATGAAAGAGAGGAATAATGAACGTTATTGACCTAATGATTGACGGATTTAAAAAAGTATATTCTGGGAGAAATGTACTATCCAAGCACATTTTTATGCTTATTATAATAGTAATTTTATCAATTGCCACTGTAAATGTTCAAATAATGGCAGACACAATAGAAAAAACAAAAGAATTACCAAATATCTGGCAATTATTGATATGCATGATAATCACATTAATAGCAGGCATCTATACTGGAGGATATAATTTACTATTTTCTCATAATTCTTTCAATCAAGAAAACAAAGATATTTTACCAGAAATAAATTTAACCCCTTTCAAAGTATTTTTTAAAACATTACCATTAATGATAGTATGGTCATTGTATATATTAGTTACACTATTCTTTTCAATGGCTTTAATTTCGAGCAAATCACTATTAACAATTTTAGG
Source organism: uncultured Clostridium sp. (assembly GCA_958449715.1). Classification (GTDB taxonomy): domain Bacteria; phylum Cyanobacteriota; class Vampirovibrionia; order Gastranaerophilales; family Gastranaerophilaceae; genus Stercorousia. The sequence goes on from CAUDIU010000042.1 coordinate 1,384, forward strand.
AATATTTATATTTTTATTTTTATTATTTGTATGTGCCTTTATTAATTTTGTCTATATAGCATACATTAAAAACTTTGATTCAAAAGGATTATTCAATATTATGTTACTGGCAAAATACATAAAGTACTCTTTTTCAGACTTTGTTCTGCTTGGACTTCTTTTTATCCCTGTATATGGAGTCGCAATGACTCCAAGCTTTATAGTTGGTTTATTATTTGGACTTATGGGAGCAAAAACGATGACCGCACTATACGCTGGAGGAATACTTGGTGGATATTTAGGATTTATTGTTCAAATAGTATGGTACTATTGTCTTGTTCAAATATATAAAGAAAAAATTGAACCTAATTTATAAAAAGAGCCTTTAAAAGGCTCTTTTTTAATAAGTCATTTCCCAATTATCATTTAAAATTTTTCCGAAACAGCCATGTCCCCAAGTAGGTCTTGAAGAATTACAAGCTCTTTGGAAATTATCTTCTCTGGTTTCTTTATCTAACGGAGCAGGAACCACCTCAGTTTGAGAATTCGAACCACTAGGATCACCATCTAACACACTATAATCGTCAATTACCCCATTTTGGTAAAGATACATTCCAAAAAAATCTCTTCCTACTACATTGGGACCTTGCTTACCATTAACATCAACCATCATTGATAAAACAATAAATGAATTGTCATTTGAAACAGAATCAACTGCAACAGAAGCACCACTAGCTAATACAAATGTATTTATATTGTCTTGAGAACCACTAAATGGATAAGTAGTACCATCCAACTTTTTATATACAGAAACAGGAAAACAAGGCGAAACATCATGTCCACAATCTTGAACAACCTTAAAATATGTTTTTACAAAATTTGCTGCAGCATCTTGGGTTGCGAAACCAGCTTCTTTTAAATTCACTGCATTTCTATCTGTCTGATACTGTAATGCTGCTTGTTGAAATTCATTATACACCTTATGCAACTGAGTAACATAAGATTTTCTTTGGTAATTCTGCATTAAAGTTGGAACGGTCATTGCTGACACTACACCAATTATTCCTAATGTTACCAATACTTCTGCTAACGTAAATGCTGGAGCTGAGCCTAGATTACGCCCCCCCCCCGATTTTCAAATCTTTTCATTCTTCGCTCCTTTCTTTATTATTTTATTTTAACATATTTCTATTACTTATTCAATATCGAGATTTTATTAATTTTTGTAAATAAGACTTATAATTTCCTAAAGTTTTATAACTTCCAAACCGATATAAAAAGAGTAATCAGAATTTAAATGGAGATTTTATATATGCTTAAAAAGATAGTATCACCTTCGTGTAATGTATGCGACAGTGTGGAATTCATATTAAGAGGAGCGAGAAAACGCCGTAATTTGGCGATAGCATCTGCAAAAATGATTAACTCAGATGCAGGTATTCAAACTGGACTAAAAGCAGTCAAGTAGTGCTTATTGTTTAGAAAAGATTAGAGAGTTTATATTTAAAAAGACCGAAAAAAAATCGGTCTTTATTTTTATATATTAAAAAATTAATACGTCATTTCCCAATTATCATTTAAAATTTTACCGAAACAACCCCAAACAGCTGCTGCACCAGTACCCGCACAATTACTTGTATATAAATTATTTCTTTCTGTTTCTGATAAAGGAGCGGCTGCAGCAGTATCATCAAGCGCACCATTTTTATATACAGCAATAGTAAACAAATCTCTACCTAATATATTTGGTCCCTGTTTACCGTTTATATCAACCATTATATTTCCAATTTTATCTCCGCTTACACTATATAAAAATCTTACTGAAGCTCCACTTGCCAATACATAAGCATTTGTAACAGTATATGCTGTACTTAAGTTAGTCCCATTCATTTTTTTATATGAATTTTGATCTGGGAAACATGGAGTTAATGAATTTGAGCAAGTTTGAACAACCCTAAAATATGTACTAACAAAAGTATTTAAGTTAGCTTGTGAATTTAAACCAGCTTCCGTTAAATTTACAGCATTCCTATCTGTTTGATATTGAACAAGAGCTTGTTGGAATTCATTATAAACTTTATGTAATTGCGTTACGTAACTTTTACGCTGATAATTCTGCATCAATGTTGGAACGGTCATTGCTGATACAACACCAATTATCCCTAATGTTACCAATACTTCTGCTAACGTAAAACCTTTTTTCATACAGCAAACTCCTCTTTAATTCATTTATATATATATTATAACAAAATATTAAAGGGAATTCAATATTAAGGTTTAATTAAAAATTTAATAGCTTTACCATCAATATGTTGCTGCATTGCCCACTCAACTTTTTCAAGAGGTAAAGTATCAGTAATCAATTTTTCTACTTCTACATCACCTGATGCTATATAATCCAAAGCCATTCTAAAATATTTTGGAGTATGATGAAAAACACTCATTAATTTTATATCACCATAGTGCATCTTTGTAGTATCAAATGTCACTGTAGAGCCTGATTTACAACCTCCAAAGAAATGAACAGTGCCTCCTGGACGAACACAAGAGAAAATTCTTTCCCAAATTTCAGGTAATCCAACACATTCAATTGCAACATCTAAACCTCTATGTTCCTCTGTGTATTCTCTAAATATTTTTTCTGGATTTGGATATTTAGTCAAATCAACAATCTCATCAGCATGAGCAAATTCATCAGCAGCCTTTAATTTTATAGGATTTCTACCTGCTACAATTACTCTTGCCCCTTTTAACTTTGCTAATCTTGCAAACATCAAACCAATAGGCCCAATACCAATAATTCCAACAGTCTGTCCAGGTTTAATATCTGTTCTTTCTACTCCATGCACAACATTTGCTAAAGGTTCACAAAAAGCAGCTTTATCAAAACTTAAATTATCTGGCAAAATCAACATATTTTTTTCAACAATACGAGCAGGGACTGTAATATATTCAGCATATGCACCATTTAATAAATCTAAATTTTCACAAAGATTATATTCTTCATGCCTGCAATAAAAACATTTTCCACAAGGCGCAGAATTTGCAGCAACAACCCTATCACCGACTTTGACATTTGTGACACCTTTTCCTACTCTATCTACAATACCTGCAAATTCGTGTCCAAAACCAGAAGGAATTGACTTTATCAAAACAGGATGACCACGTCTAAAAGTTTTCACGTCTGTTCCACAAGTCAAGGCAGAAATAACTTTAACAACAACCTCACCTTCTTCAGGCGGTTTTACCATAACTTCTTCATATTTTATATTTTGTGGTCCATAATATTGTATTGCTTTCATTTTTTAACACAGCCTACATTCTATGCAAACTGCCCTTTCATTTTTTAATTTGTAACCTTTATATATGCCTTCATAATTTTATTAGCCATTGTATCATCAAAAGCTTTTTGAATATCATTTAAATTGTATACTGTAGAAATTCCTTTAACTTTTACTTTCCCATCTTTTAATAAAGCTAAAGAATCTTTTAAATCTACTGGGGCAGGAGAATAACTGCCCATTACTGTCAATTCTCTATAATAAATTTCATTATTCGGATAAGCTGATAAATCTGATGGAGTGCTTGAAAATACAAGGATTTTACCACCGTTACGTACATATTTTAAAGCAGTTCCAATAGCCTTGTCTGCCCCTGATGTCATAAATATTCCATCAGCCTTGTAATCATCTACAAGTTCTCTCACATCAATAGCATCAATTCCAAAAGATTTTAAAAGTTCAATTCTTTCTTTTAACAAATCACAACCAAGTACATCATAACCATATGCTTTTAAAGCCTGAGCAGTCAAAATCCCTATTGAACCTAATCCGACAACCAATGCTTTATCACCTTTTAACAAATTTGCACGTTTAACTGCACGAACTATACAACCCAAAGGTTCATAAAAAGATGCTTCTATATCTGATAAATTTTCCGGTTTCAAATGCGCAACATTTTTCAAATGCTCTTCACTCAAATAAACATACTCTGAAAATCCCCCAGGTCTAATATTTGTAGATTTAAAATGTTCACACATTGAGACATTCCCGTGTTTGCAATACACACATTCCCCACAAGGAATATGATGTGATGTCACAATTTCATCTCCAATTTTAAAATCTGTATCAGAATCAATATCTATAATTTCTGCAACTATTTCATGTCCTAATACAGTTCCATCTTTTGATATTTTATGGACAAATTTAACTATATCAGAACCGCAAAGTCCGCAACCTAAAACTTTAACTATTGCACCTTTTCGAGAATTTAATTTAATATCTTCAACATTTTTTACAATAATTTTTTCATTATCAATTACAGCTATTTTCATACTCCGCCTCGCACAAAAAATTTTATCACAAACTTGAAAATAAGAACAATAAATTATATAATAAGTATATGGCAGTAATAAGAAGATTAAATTGTTTTGATGCACCTAAAATCAAAAAAATGATTTCTTATTTAGGAAGCGATGATGGGAACAAGTACACCAAAGCTTTAAATGTAGAAGCTTTTATTATGCTCCACGCAATTCTGCCTCTAAAATACAAATTTCTGCCTGAATCTTATATTTTCCTTGAAAATAAAGAAATTATGGGACTAATTACAATTGTACCAACAAGTGGCAACCCTTATAAAATTAATATAACAAGATTAATCTTCAAACAAAATTTATATGAAGTCGGGAAACAATTAGTTGAATTTGTGATTGCAAGATATGGAGCAAAAGGAGCTAAATCCTTTTTAGTTTCAATAGACCAATCTCATGATGAATTGATAAATTTATTTTTACAAGGCTGTGGGTTTAGACAATGCAGCTACGAAAATTTGTGGAAACTTGAAAATTTTACCCCACAAACAGATAAATGCGCAAACTTCAGATACTGCCAAAATTCTGATGCAAAAGCTATTGCAACATTATACAATAATGAATTAAAGAATTTATACAAACCATCTTTAGAACGATCAAAAGAAGAATATAAAGAACCGTTTTTTGAAGGTTTAACTAATTTCTACAAAAACAGATATGTACTAGAAGAACCTTCAAATCATAGAATTATTGCATATCTTTCTATAACAACAAATGACAATTACAATTTTATTATTGATATGTCTTTAAATGATGGATATGATGTTCCTTATGACGAAATTATAAATTTTGCACTAGGGGAAATTTCAAGAAGAAAAACAAAATTTTACGCATTTTTAAAACATCGTCAATATACAAAAAATGCAGATATTTTAGAAAAATATTTACACGAAAGAAATTTAAACTGCATTCAAACTCAATGTGTTTTAATAAAAGATTTTTACAAACCGATAAAACAAACAGAAAATGCTATTCAAGTATTCTTATTTGGAGAAAATGAATTAGCTTCAAATTAAAAGTTGATTTGTTCATATTTGTGCTAAAATAATTAAAAGAAAAGAGGCGGGATATGAATAAATTAAAAATTTATCTTGATAAAGATATTAAAACAGACTTAATTAAAACAAAAAAAATTGCAATTATCGGTTTTGGTTCTCAAGGTTACGGTCAATCTATGAATTTAAAAGATAGCGGCTGTGATGTTGTATTAGGCCTTCGTCTTGGAGGAAAATCTGATATTAAAGCTCGTGATTATGGCTTTAAAACTATGACAATAGAAGATGCCGTAAAATATGCTGATATTGTACAAATTCTTATTCCTGATGAAATTCAAGCAAAAGTTTATGAAGAACAAATTAAACCGTACCTGAGAAAAGGACAATATCTAATGTTCTCACACGGGTTTAATATTCATTATAAAAAAATTGTCGCACCTGAAGGTGTAAATGTAATTATGGTAGCTCCAAAAGGTCCTGGACATACTGTAAGAAGCGAATACCAAATAGGCAGAGGTGTCCCTTCTTTAATTGCGGTATACCAAGATCCAACAGGAGATTCAAAAGATATCGCTCTATCTTACGCTTCTGCAATAGGTGCAGGCAGAGCCGGAATTATTGAAACGACTTTTAAAGAAGAAACAGAAACAGATCTATTCGGAGAACAAGCTGTTATTTGCGGCGGCGTGTCTGCTTTAATTAAAACGGGCTTCGAAGTCCTTGTAGAAGCGGGATATTCTCCATATATGGCCTACTTTGAAGTTTTACACGAAATGAAACTTCTTGTAGACTTAATAAATCAAGGCGGGCTTGCTGATATGAGATATTCAATATCAAATACTGCAGAATATGGTGATATGACTAGAGGTCCAAAAGTTATTGGCGAAGAATCCAGAAAAGCTATGAAAGATTTATTGAAAGATATTCAAAGCGGAGTCTTTGCAGATGAATTCTTAAATGAAATGCAAACAGGTTGCAAAAAATTCAATGAATTAAGAAAAGAAAATGCTGACCATTTAATAGAAAAAGTCGGCGAAGAAATCAGATCTTCATTTATTTGGGGAAATGATAACAAAATTATTGACAGAAACAAAAACTAAAAATATATTAGAAAAAATAAGGAAATAAAATGTTCAGTACAGATGTAGATTATGAAGTTGTAATATTTTCAGTAGGTGATACAAAAGCCGGAACAAAAATGGGAAAACTCCAACTAAAAAATTTGGAAGATAATTCTCTTTTGAATTGTATTTTATGGGAAGAAACCCTAAACCGTTTCGACAGCAAAATTTTCAGAACAGGAAATATTGTGAGAATAGTATCTGCATCTTTTAATGAAAAATTCAATAATTGCTTGGTATCGACCCTTTCTTTAGTAAAAGAAGCAAGAATGGGATTAGATGAAAAAGAAAGAGAAAAAGTATATTCCGAAATAATTTCTTATATTGATAAAATTCAAGATGAAAAATTAAATAATTTTGTAGCGACATATTTTACTCAACACAAAGACTTGATAAAAATTATGCCTGCAGCTAAACTAATGCACCATAACTACATTGGCGGACTTATGGTACATATTTTGGAATGTCTTAAATTCGCTGAAACTAATATGAATATATCTGATTACAAATTTAATCGTGATAATATTATTGCAGCTTGCATTTTGCACGATATAGGTAAAATCTTTGAATATACAATCGATTTAGAAACCGGACTTATTGATTATGATGAAAACTTTAGAAAAGAATGGCTTACTCATTCTCAATATGGATTTTCAATCTGTATGAATAACGGTTTTAAAGAAATTGCAAGAATGATTGCAGCTCACCATGGAAGAAGTGATTGGGGAGCTATCATAGACTTGGATCAGAAAGATTTGGAACCTGAATTATATTTTATTCACATTGTAGATAATCTATCTGCAAAATTTGGAAAAATTAATGTTCACCTCTTGGAAGAAAAAGGAGTATAACATTGTCTAAATTAACAGAAAAACATCATTATAAAGGAACACTCATTTGTGTAGAAGGGATTGACGGATCAGGCAAATCTACTCAATTAGCACTTTTGAGAGATTGGTTAAAATCTATTGGACAAGATGTAATTTTTACTGAGTGGAATTCTTCTGAATTAATTAGCCAAACGACAAAACTTGCAAAGAAAAAAAATATGTTATCACCTAGAACTTTTTCACTTTTACACGCGGTGGACTTTGCAGACAGATTAAAACAAGTTATTGACCCTGCATTGAAAGCTGGGTTTATCGTACTTGCAGACAGATATGCTTATACAGCTTTTGCAAGAGATGTTGCAAGAGGTGTTGATCCTAATTGGGTAAGAAATGTATACAGCTTTGCAATAAAACCTGATTTAGCAATATATTTTGATATTGATCCAAAACATTCTATGGAAAGGATTTGTGCAAACCGTGCTCCAAAATTTTATGAAGCAGGTATGGATTTAAAATTAAGTAATGACCCTTATGAAAGTTATATGATATTCCAAGGCAGAGTAATCAAAGAATATCAAAAAATGGTCGATGAATTTGGGCTAATAAGACTTGATGCAATGGATTCAATACATTCAAAACAAGTCGCAATAAGAGAAATGTTAAAAGAAGTTCTAGCAAACAAAGGAGTAAACTTATAATGGCACAATTTAAAACAAAACACGGATATGAAGGTTTGCTTATTGTAATTGAAGGAACTGACGGATCAGGCAAATCCACTCAATTGGAATTATTAAAAAAATCTATCCAAGCTCAATCATATGGAGTTATGGTATCTGAATGGAAAACTTCAAGATTGATTGCTGGAGTAATTGATGATGCAAAAGAAAGAAACCTGTTGAATGCAACAACATACAGCCTTTTATATGCAGCAGATTTTGCAGACAGATTGGAAAACCAAATTATACCAGCCCTAAAATCTGGTTTTATTGTACTATTAGACAGATATTACTACACAGCATTAGCAAGAGATGTTGTAAGAGGTCAGGATATTGAATGGGTTAAAAATTTATACGACTATGCACCAGAACCTGATTTGATATTTTATCTTGATATGCCTGTTGATGTCCTATTAAAAAGAATTATTGGAACTACAGGTCTAAACTATTATGAAAGCGGTAGAGATGTAGGCTTCTCAACAGACTTCTACAAAAGTTTTGAAATTTACCAAAACAAATGCTTAGAACAATATGAAAAAATGAAATCTGAATATAATTTCAAAAGTATTGATGGGACAAAATCTATAGAAAAAATTCATTCAATAATGAACAAAGAAGTCCAAAAAATCTTAGATTCAGGTGTTTTATATTAAAAAATTTAACTAAAAAATAAAATCAGATAATAAAAAAATCTGATTTTATTTTTTTATAAATAAATTAAACATTATAAATATATCTATAATTGTTACTTAAATAAATAAAAATTTACGTTATGAAACATTTTGTTCCACAGAGCATGGTTTATGCTACATTAGAGAATGTAAAGAGAAATATATATAGTTTATAGGAGATTATGAATGTCTGAATATTTGAGCAAAGAAGAGATTAAACAATGGAGAAGCTCATTAGAAAAGATTACATTAGAAGAATACGCTGCCAGATTAGGGAAGAAAATAGAAGAGGCTAAGCCTACAAACGATTTAATAGACATAGTTTTAAAAGGTAAACCGGTTGTTTCAAATGAAGGAGAATGGAAACAAACTCACGCAGAACGTTTAAGTTCAATCGCTGAAAGAGGTTACGATTTAGAAAGAGATATTGCCCCAAGTCCATTTTCTATTCATAAAATCCACACTCCTGAAGAAACTATTGAAACTAAAATTGAAAAACCAAAAACAGAAAAGAAACCTGCAGCTAAAAAGACAACTGCAAAATCTTCTAAAAAAACAGAACCTGTTAAAGCAGAATCTTTAAGAGATGAAGTAAGAATTGTATTCAAAAAAGCTCTTACAGACAGAGAACAAAAAGTTTTTGACCACTTTGTTGAAAACAGAGGTAAAATAGTTTATGCAAAGGATTTAGCAGCATTACTTGATTTACCAAGAGACTATGTATACAAATACATAAAAAACTTAAGAGCTAAAATTGATGGTGAAAACCTTCAAAATGCCGACAAAGGCGGATTTATATTAAACTAATAAACATTCAGTCATAATCATTTCACACTAATAAAAAAGCCTCTGAAAAAATCAGAGGCTTTTTTATTTAATAAGTCATCTCCCAATTATCATTCAATAGCTTACCAAAACAGCCGTGAATAGCAGTAGAAGAGGTATTACAATTACTGTTAAACATATTCGTTCTCTCTGTTTCAGTCAGAGGAGCAGTAGATGTAGATCCTAATGTACTATCATCTAGTAAACCATTTTTATATATATACATTATAAATATATCCCTTCCAAAAATATTAGGCCCTTTTTGTCCGTTTACATCAACATACACTCTGAATAACGTATCACCAAGCATAACTTCACCTACACCTAAAGATACGCCACTAGCAAGATTATAATGAGCTTTAGGATTCCAAGTTGAAATAACATTTCCAGCTAATTTTCTATATTCAGAAGCAAAACAAGGAGTTTTATTTTTCCCACAATCATTTACAACTTTAAAATAATTTTTTACAAAATTTTCTATTGCAGCCTGATTTGTTAAACCGGCTTCTTTAATATTCAAAGCATTATTGTCATTCTGGTATTGAACAAGAGCTTGGGATAATTCATTATACACTTTGTGCAATTGAGTAACATAACTTTTACGCTGATAATTCTGCATCAATGTTGGAACTGTCATAGCCGAAACAACCCCGATTATGCCCAAAGTTACTAAGACCTCTGCAAGAGTGAAAGCTTTTTTTAATTTAAAATTAAACATAATAATAATCCTTTCTATAATTTATACTAATTTTAATATTAATTATATCATATTAAGTATAACTTATCAATATAATTGTATAATTATAGTTAAATTTGTAAAATAGAATAATGGATTATAAATATGAAAATATACCTCTGTTAGATTTTATAAAAACACTAACAATATACCGCGGTCTAACATTAAGGAAATTGCTAAAAAAATTGCACGAAGAAAAAGGCTACAGCAATTCTTATGCAGGGTTTTATAATAAGCTAAAAAATCAAACGTTGAAATTTAGCGAAATTAATGATATTACAGAAACTTTAGGTTATGAAATAATTTTTAGGGATTTAAAATGATTATTTTCGTAAAAGAACATTCATTCCTGCTATAAAATAATTCTTTATCTCCGCAAATGATCTTATTCTTGACAACATTTTTAAAATATACAATGGTCGCAAATAAAAACGTTTAATCGCAGATTTATGCAATTCAAAAACTCTTTCTCTTGAAAGATTATGAGTATTTACAGCAGGGTAATAATAAGCATTTTCAAAAGATGTCTCTTTATCAAATAAATTATGTTCCAAAGCATAATCGTAAAATCTTGACCCAGGTAGAGGAGTTGCAGTATAAAAACTAATAAAATCACTGTTTAACTCAATAGCGAATTTTATTGTTTCTTCTACAGTTTCCTCTGTCTCCCAAGGTAGACCTATTACAAAATAATTATAAATTCTGATTTTAGCTTTTTTGAAAACTTTCACAGTACGGCGAACATCATTTAGAGTAATTTTTTTACCCATTTTTTCTAACATATATTGAGATCCGCTCTCTACTCCAATACTTACTAATCGACAGCCTGACTTATACATCATTTCAGCCATTTCTAAATCCGCAGTATCTGCTCTTGTATTTGCAGACCAAGTAATTTTCAATCCACTATCAATTATTGCTTGGCATAATTTCATTGTCCAATCTTTATCTATATTAAAAATGTCAGACCAGAACAAGAAATTTTTTATATTGTACTTTTCAACACACTCTTTAATTTCTGCGACAATATTTTCCGGACTACGACGTCTTACCTTAGCACCTGACACAGGTGTAGCCAAACAGAAAAAGCAATGAAAAGGACAACCGCGAGATACTTTAATGGTCGCTTGAACTTTATTATTATCAGGACGTCTATAAATATTATTATCAACAAGATGTCTTGCTGGGAAAGGTAATGAATCCAAATCTTCAATAAATGGTCTGTTACCGGTAAATTTCACTTCATCATTTTCTTTGTAATACAAACCTAAAATTTCAGCTTTTGGTTTCTCTTCCAAAATTTCTTTTAATGTATTTTCAGCCTCACCTAAAATTCCAAAATCTAATTCATTATGCTCTTTAATATTTTTTTAAGCAAGAGTTAAAAAAGCAGCACCTTTTGCAATTGTAACTACATTAGGACAAATCTCTTTTGCTTTTTTAACCGCATCTAAATCATGTTCTAAAGTCGGAGTTGCAATATTCACAACCAAATAATCAGGATTGAATTCTTTTAAGTCAGCTTCATAATCACCATTTTGACTGTAATCATTAATCTTTGCCTCAAGTCCTGCTTTTTCAGCCACTGCTGCTAAATACATTAAATCAGTCGGCGGCAATGGTGGAATTACAATAAGATCTTTTGTCGGTTGCTGACAACGATCTTCTCTATTTAAAACAGGTGATGGCGGATAAATTAAAAGAATTCTTTTTTTCATTAAATCTTTTCCTTAACTGTATTTGTAATAACTGCAGCAATAGCCAAACATATTGCCCCAACTAAAAATGCATATTCCCAATGATAATTTATAAAATCAGAACCCATAGCAAAAGAACATTTAGAAATGAACCAAGCAACAAGCGTACATACAAAAACTTGAGGACCTGCGATAAATATATTGAAAATACCCATTACAGAACCTTCTGTACCTTTTTTTATAAATTGAGAAAGCATTGCAAAAGGTAATGCACAAATACTTGCCCAGCCAATACCTGCAACACCCATTAATGCTGCAACAGCTTTTGGCTGTTTTGTAAAGAACATTCCCAAATATGCCAAAATCATTGTGATTAAAGATATAATATGAACTTTTTTATTTGAATACTTAGCTGATAAAACCCCAATTGGAATTGCAACTAAGAAACAAATTAAATTAAATATTGCAAAACAAACTGATGAAAAATTTGTTCCATTCAATGTAGCCTGAGCATATAATTCTTTTGTAGATTCAGAAACAGTAGTTAAATCAGGAACGCAATAAATTGTATGCACTGCATATTGTGTAAAGAATATCATCATACACATAGTACCAATCCAAGTAAAAAATTGCATTGTACAAATTTTTGATACTTCTGGAGAAAGTGCAAAGAAATTTTTTACAGCATCAACAAAAGAACCTTCTTTAATTTCAGCAGTTGCAACATCTTTTATAACTTCTTTTTTTACATTATGTTCTTTAATAGTAATACATGTCCAAATCATACCCAAAGTAAAAGCAAGAGCAGCCATTATAAATTGTGCATTTATTGACATCTGATAACCAAAAGCCCATTTTAAAAACGGAGCTGTACCTGCAGCGACAACAGAACCTAGTCCAATTGCAAGACTGATATAAGAATTTGCAATTGAATACTGTTCTTCAGGCACAACATCAGGGACTAATGCTCTATAAGGGCCTTGTGCAACGTTTACACAAGCATCAATAATCCATATCATAATTGCAGCAATTAAAAGAGCAGTCAATGGAGGTAAATTAATACCTGTAAAATTGTGCAAGAAATCAGCTACAGTTGCAGAATTTGGGAAAATCCACAAAGCTAAGGAAGCTAATAACGCACCACCTAATAAATAAGGTCTTCTTCTACCTAACGGAGAAATAGTTTTATCACTTAAAGCACCAACTAAAGGTTGAACAACCATCCCAGTAAAAGGTCCAGCAAGCCATATTAGGCCGTATATAAAAGGTGATGCACCAAGACCTTCTGTTACAGGTCCAGATAAAATTATTCTCATTTGCCAAGCAAATTGCAAACCGAAAAAGCCCAATGCAAAATTTAAAAATTGAGCAGTAGTGAATTTTTTTAAAACATTATTCTCTTCCATTTAAATATATCTCCCCAAATAATTATCTGTATATACTAAAATACACACAACATAAGTCATAGTCAAGCAAAAATACTTGACAAATAAAAAATAATAATAAATAATATATAAAAATATGGAGGTTGAAAAATGTTTATTCAAGA
>CAUDIU010000043.1 GCA_958449715.1 uncultured Clostridium sp.
GCTGGGAATAGCATTGTAGTAAGTGTTTTAGAACGTATTTTTACTAATTTATTTATTAATTATGATACAACTATACAAGACCCAGATTTTGCAGTACAATTACCTTTATTTAACTAAATTTTAATAGAGGTATTTGATGACTGCAAAAGAAGATATCATAGAATTGTTTCATAAAAACGTAAAAGGCAAAAGACCAAATGTCGAAGGAACAAATGAAAGACACGATGGTAGACAAGGACAATGGCTAGAACATCAATTTGGTATTCATTCTAATGACTATAATGCAGCTGACTTGTGGGGATATGAGTTAAAAAATGAAACGACATCCAAAACAACATTTGGAGATTGGTCCGCAAATGAATATGTTTTTAATAATCCGGAATACCGTGATTATTTTGCAGGCACTAGTAAATTTGAAAAAAGAGAAGATTTTTTGAGAATATTTGGTAAACCTAATGAAGAAAAAGGTGGAAGATGTTCTTGGTCTGGTTCTCCTTGTCCCAAAATCAAATGCTTTAATGATTTTGGACAAAAACTTGTTATTGATAAGAATAAAGATATTTTGGCTATATACTCATACAGTCAAGATAAAAGAATAAACAAAGCTGAAATAGTACCCAAAAGTTTGCAGTTAGAAGAATTAGTGTTAGCACGTTGGTATGGTGAAATATCACCAACTACTAAAAAAAGAGATAAATGTTTAAAAGCCAAATTAGAAGATAAATTTAATGATAAAGGTTGGTTTACATGTAAAACAGATGCGACGGGATGTTATTGTAAAATCTGTTTTGGCAAACCAATGAATTATGACGAATGGTTGGAGCTAGTAAAACAAGGAATTGTATTCTTTGATAGTGGTATGTATCAAGGCAACAAAAGACCTTATTCACAGTGGCGTGCAAATAACAATTTTTGGGATAGTTTAATAGAAGAAACTTATGAATAAATTGTGTCGATGTGATAAGAAAATATGCTTAATATAATAGCTTATTGCTCTTTCTTATGCTAATATTCAAGGTATGAAATCAAAGAAGAAAGTAAAAATAATTGATTTGTTTGCTGGAATAGGTGGAATTAGACTTGGTTTTGAACAAGCTTTTAATGGAAATGTAGAATGCGTATTTACAAGCGAAATTGATAAATATGCGATACAAACATACATTGAAAACTTTGGGTCAGACAATATTTATGGAGATATAACTCAAATATCAGAAAAAGATGTTCCAGATCACGATATTTTACTTGCAGGGTTTCCTTGTCAACCATTTTCTCAAGCTGGTTTAAAAAAGGGGTTTAATGACACTAGAGGAACATTATTTTTTGATATTGAAAGAATTTTACTAGAAAAGAAGCCAAAAGCTTTCTTGTTAGAAAATGTCAAACAGTTAAAAGGACACGATAAGGGAAATACTTTAAAAGTTATACTTGAACATTTGCATAATGCAGGATATAAAACTTTTGTAAAAGTTCTTGCAGCGAAAGACTTTGGAGTTCCACAAAATCGTGAACGTATATATATTGTTGGATTCCTAGATAATAGTATAAATTTTGAATTCCCAGAACCAACATTAAAAGAAACTAAAGTTGGAAATATATTAGAAAATAATCCTGATAATAAATATACAATCTCTGATAAATTATGGGCTGGACATCAAAGAAGAAAATTAATGCATAAAGAAAAAGGGAATGGTTTTGGATATGGATTGTTTAATGCAAATAGTTCCTATACTAATACTATTTCAGCGCGTTACTATAAGGATGGAAGTGAAATTTTAATAGAGCAGGAAGGGAAAAATCCACGGAAATTAACACCAAGAGAGGCCGCAAGATTGCAAGGTTTCCCAGAAGACTATAAAATTACAGCGGTATCAGACAATCAATTATACAAACAATTTGGTAATAGTGTATGTGTTCCTGTTATAGAAAAAATTGCAGAACAAATGAAAAATTTGCTTGTTAAACATACTAATTAAATATTTATTTTGAAATTTTTTTGTAATTCATTACATATTCTTTTGAATTATGTTCTATGTACATCTCATACACAGAAATATTATTTTTGTTAGCAAAATCTTTTAAAAGGTTTTTATTTCTTGTGGACATATTTACTCCCAAGTATATTGCCGTTGGCTTTTTGTATATAGCAGGTTTTGTATTACAATGTGATATAATTCGCCATTCCTGTTCATATTTCCAGTCCATGGATTTGTGCAAAAGAATTTTATAAATTGCTAAATCATCATATATTGGAACAAATACACTAAAGGGTACCTTAGCAAACATATTTTGTACAAAATATGAGGCTATAAAATCTTTTGCATTAAATCTTTCATCTGAATAAATAACTGGAAAAAGTAAATCGTAATGAACAAAGCGGCATTTATTAGAACAATTTATGCAAGGAGAATTATAATTTTTAAAATCATATTCTAACGCAAACCCTTTATGTGAATCTGCGTAGTGAGACCACATTATTGGTGATTCTATCGTTTCTGAAAAACAAGCAATATTTGAATATGTTTTTAAATAATCAATAGAATGGGTCATTATGTGTGATAAACTTTTTTCGATTTTAGGCAGTGCAACCCTAATATTTAAACGATATTTATCATCTGACTCGTTTAAAAATCCTTTTAGTATAGATTTTTGCTTTGCTTGTAAACTTTGCACTAAGGCAGGATTATATTCTAACCATTTTTTAAATTTTGTCCTACTACGTGGATTTTTCAAGTCATCTAATATTTCTTGCACATTGACATAAATAAGGGAATCAAAGGGGTCATTGAAATTAATAGGATTTGAGGTTGTTATTAAATTCTTGCATAAAGCGTCATAAAAATTATTATTGTCGTCAATTTTTCTGTATCTAAATAATTTTTGTGGTTTTAATTTCTGTACTTTCTCACAAAAAATTCTAATTTTTTCTTTGTTGTTTTCAGGCTTGTCATAATTTTTAATAAAAGTACTGTCTAAAATTTCTTTAAATTTTTCTCTTGCAGTTAATTCTTTTTCCATAATTCCATTATATTGCAAATTAAAGCTGATTTTAATATTTGTGTTCTAATGTTTCAATTATTTTGAAAGACTTGAGATTAAGTATACTTGGAGCGATAGATGTTAAAAAGAAAGGATTTACAATATGGATTTAGCATTTGGTACAAAGATTTTAAACCACAAGACAGGTGAAATCGGATTATTAATTAAAACTTGGAAAAACAAGTTTGCCGATGCAGAAATTGATTATGCAACTTGTGTTGATAAGCACGGCAAACGCTACAATATCAAACTTGATGAGATTTTACCGTTGGAGGAAACTGATGATTTTGAAAAATAAATTAACAAGGGAAACCATAGAAATAACTTATCCTGAATTTAGAAAAAAGTTTGTTAAAGAGATAAGTACAGCTTTTGAAAGTTATCGAAGAACACAACTAAATAAATATTCTTATAACTTCAAAGACGACAATTCAATGGAATACAACTTTTATTTTCAACTACAGTGGAATTTCAATCATTTTGGGAATTCTGTCTGGTATATAGAAAGGCTATGAGGGAATAATGAAAAAATATTACTTAGAAGATAAAGAATTTCAATTTCTGTACGCTAAAAGCAAAAGAATTTACCATTCGTTGGTTGTAATAGATCATTTTTGCAGTAACTATAATGAAATAGAAGAAATTGCGAATATATCGGGTATAATTAATTTCATAAAAAATGAAGCAGATATGCTATATTCAAAAATGATTAATTGTGAGCTTGATTAAACCCCGTTCAAAAAGTGTTCAAAAAGCTCTGTATTGAATTTATTTTAAAAATACAAGGATTTTATTATAAAATAAAAATAGCCTGCTTAAATTTGGTTTAAACGAGGCTATTTGATAGAAGGTTTTATACTTCTTGTAATCTTGATATCCTGCGAACTTCATATTCCGGAATTTGATATTTTTCTCTTATGTCATCTTCGTAATTTATATAAAGGTCATAGAGTTTGTAGTTAAAAAATGATTTGTCGCTGTTTAGGCAAGGTATTCTTTTTATGTCTTTATAACTTATTGCAGGAACATAAGATTTATCTGAGCCTTGCAACATAAATTCCAAAAGGATGTATCTGGTTATAACTTCCGCAAATTTTGGAGCTATCTCCATATATTCTTTAGTAACTGTTTTCATTATTGATTTGATGTAATCTTGAAATGCTTCTTGTTTCTTTACTCTGGCATTATATATATTTATTTGCAGGTTTTTCTTTTTGTTATCTACACCTTTAATTAAATCTTGATTAACCTCTATTTCTTCTTCAATTTTCTTAAGTCTTTTGTTAATTTTAGAAACATCTTTCCCTTCTGCAAGTAAAGCAGGACGCTCCTCTTTTAGTTTTACGATTTCATCTTGCAGGGTTTTGATTTTATCTTGTGCTTGCTCCTTTCT
This sequence comes from uncultured Clostridium sp., assembly GCA_958449715.1. Lineage (GTDB taxonomy): Bacteria > Cyanobacteriota > Vampirovibrionia > Gastranaerophilales > Gastranaerophilaceae > Stercorousia. The sequence goes on from CAUDIU010000043.1 coordinate 4,430, forward strand.
TTCATCCATTGCCGTGATTTCGCCAAAAAATTTTCTGCATTCTGAAAATACTCTTTCCATTTTTTCCTTTGCATCTGTCATATAAGCTCCTTTCTTTTACTTTAAATTTCTGTAATTAACACCAAGCTCATAAAATATGAAAATTTCAAAATCTCTGTTATATCTTTCTCCATTTATGAGTCTTGTAATGTATGATTCCGACATTTTTAACTTCTTAGATAAAGCTTTTTGAGTAATTCTTTTATATGCCAAGGCTCTTTTAATATTTTCCATTCTTTTTTTAAGAAACATCAGCAAACTCCTTGGTTAAACACTATTCTGTTTAAACTGAATTCGTTTCTCGGAGTAAGTCTTTTAACTTGAAAACTAAAACTGTTATTTGTAAAACCTCTATTATTTGCATAGCTTAGCACTTGTTTTAATAATGCCATTGTATTTTTAAATCTTCTCGGACTTAAATCCTTTTCTTCGCAATATCTAAAAAAGTCTTTTATAACAGAATCATCAATTTCTTCAGGTCTTTTTGTTTTGAAGTAAGGTAAAATATGGTTCTTTAATAATGAGCGATAAGTTTGTATGGTACTTGGAGTGCAAAATTTTGCAGCATATTTTTCAAGAAAATTGTTTATGATTTCATAAAAAGAAAATTTTTCGCTTAGTTCATTATGTGGTACAAAAAATCCGTAATTTTTAGGCTTGTCGGACTTTTCTTTTTTCTCTTTTTCTTTCTGTTTTTGTTTAAATTTATCATATTCGCTTCCTTCAATAAAAGGTTTTACACGTGTTGTTTTAGGCGGTTCAAAGTTTTCAAAATCTTTGATAAAAAGATAACCTTGTGTATCTTTTTTAATCACGTTTTCTGTAATCAATTGTTCAAGAAGTTGGTTTAATTCTTCTTTTGGCATTTCTGCAAGCATAAAAATTTCATTGTAAGTAAAAGCTTTTAATTTTCTTGCAAGATAAATAAGTTTTTCCATTTGTTCTCCTTTCTATTTCAATAAAAACCGCATATCTTTTAAGGTTATAATTGATAAATCATTTGCTTTGGCATAATTTTCGGCTTTATCTATAATCTTAACTATCTGTCGAAATCTGTTTTCCGTATTTTGCATGTGTTCTATAGCGGAATTATCAAATTTAATTTCTGACAACTCATTGATAAGATTTTTTATATCTTCAATCGAAAATTTTTGAAACTGTAATATTTCAGACAACCTGTCATACAAATGCTTATAGCGTTTTATTTTTTTATCAGCATAACTCATACCGATTAGAATAATAGGTGTATGTGTTCTGTCATGGATATCTCGGAGCATTTCGATTGTTGATTTTTCTTGGGTTAAATAATCAATTTCATCAACAATAATTAATCGTGGTCTTTTAATCAATTCACGTGTTATTTGTTCAAATATGTCCGCTGTTCTATAAAAAGGACTATCACCGAGTTCTTTTACTATTTCTTCCAGCAGCCATTTTGTTGACATAGATTGTTTTGCACTCACAAATATCGCATCATCTTGGTGATTTGATACCCACCAAATTGCAGCTCGAGTTTTTCCAAGACCCGGTTCTCCATATATTAATGCCATCCCCGGTACACCTTGTGCCCTGTTTTGCAGGTTATTTATGGTGCTGATAAAATTTTTCACGTTCTTTGTATTAACAAATACAGGCTTCATTCTTCTCCTTTCTATAAATTTGTTTATATTCTTCACTTAATTCGTATTCTTTAAACCAAGCGACATCCTTGTCATTTTCAAATCCGTTTTGCAAATGCCATTCGTAGCGTTGGTACTTAAATTCAAAATTTGGTCTGCCATCCGTTGGTTCAAGTTCTATATTTCTTGTTATTTTAGGTTGTTGAACCGTTTCAATTTTAGGTATCTCTTGCCAATCCAATGTTTTAACATTGTGGGATTTAAGATAATTTTTCAGTTCTTTTACGGTTTGTTTTTCCAAGCGTTTTTGTTGTCGCAGTTTAAATTTCAATTCTTCCTGATCTTTGATATCTCCTAAATAATTTGCCATAGGGTGAATTGGCATAACTCTTTGAGCTTCGCAAATAAATTCATTTTTAAGCGTATAAATTTTTATTTTTGTTAAGTCTGATAAACTGTATTTAATAATTACTCTGCCTTTTAAACCGTATAAACAATCATTGTAATAATCAGCTTTTAGGAACCTGATTCCGTTTCTTTGTATATTTTTAATTTCGCAACTCAACATTAAGTCATCAAGTTTTTCTAAATCAACACCGCTCCCTTTTCCTTCTTCAAGAAGTTCGCCAATAGTTTTGCCTTTTACATTAGGGCATTTAAGAGTGCGGTGAAAACGCATGTATGCTTCTAACATTTGTGACAGTTCTTCTATCGTAGGTATAAATTGAATATGGTGTTCTTTATGGAATTTCTCATTCCTTTTCATATATGCAGGTTGGTCTTTTATTGACGAGCCGACAAAAGAAGGTAATAATCTTTCAAACCCGTCTTGCAGTTCTCTGAAAAATCTTTCTATAACCTTTGCTCTTGCATTATAAGGTTGAGCAAAAACTGGTGTAATATCAAGTTTATTAAATAAGCCGTTAATACCGCTTTCGTGTAAATCTCCGGTGAAAAATTTAGCTCGAAAAGCTTTCCCGTTATCCTGATAACAAATTTTAGGAATTTTCCCTAAATTAATAATAGAATTTCTTAAAGCCGAAGATATGGCTTGAGTGTTTTCTTCAAGCATAATTTCATAGCCAACCAAAGCTGTTGATTTCCAATCGAGATAACCGATTAAAGTCGGTCTGCATGGTCTTCCCGTAAACGGATTTAAACATTGAACAGATAATCTGTGACCGTCTGCTACTAAAACATCTCCGACTTCTAATTTTGAAATATCTCTGATTATGTATGGTTGAACTTTATCTCTTAAAGCTTTTTGTCCTTCTCTTGCAAGTATCCATTTATCATAATTATTACGTTTAAAATTCTCTGCATATCTTCTAAAATTTCTTTCACTGCTTGGAGATTCCAAACCTTTCTTTTCAAGTATATATTTGGCAAGTTTGGTTGCTTTACCTATATTTGTTTTATTAGGAGTTAATAATAAGGATTTGAAAACTAATTCTTATTCATGAGTAAGTTGAGGATTAGATTCTTTTTCTCCATAATCATAATTTGGAATAAGTTTTGTATAGTCGTCATTTCCTTTAATAGCTTTATGCCATCTATAAATAGTTCCGATAGAGATTTTTCCTAAGATATTAAACAAATAAGAATATATTTTTCCGTCATTATAAATATCAATAAATTCTTTTCCTGCTTGAGTTTTATTCTTAGAAATTTTCTTATAATCAACCCATAGATTTACTAAATCATATCGAGCTAAGGCAATTTGTCGAGCATGAGGAGGTGTAATAGAGTTTTTTCTCAAAACTGGTTCCCTATTTTTCTCAATTTCACATTTACTTTTCTCAAAATCGATTAAATTTTGAGTCGTTTCATTTAATGCAGGAACAAATATTTCATACATCAACCCCTTCTTACCGTTGACTTGGCGAACAACATATTTATTATTAGCAACTCCTTTTCTAATAGCACGTGGAGTTACTCCTTGTATTCTTGCCAGTTCATTAACTGTCAACCATTCTTTCATGTTATTCTCCTATTTTGGTATACAAAATTTGCACCATAAATCACACACAACATTAGCTCGAAAGTCCTTAATATTGGAGTTTTAAAGGTGTTTTATTTAATTTTCGTATCATAGATTTTATTAAACAAATGTAAATGCTTAAGTTGATTTTTAATAAAATTTATGATATATTTTACACAAAGTATAAAACATTAAATAAATTTTGTCAATTGATTAGGTTACCAAATGAATGAAAACGAAAAAATTAAACAAATCAGAAAATCTTTAAATCTTACTCAACAGGAAATTGCAGACAGTATAGGAGTAAGTAAACAATATTTTAGCAGAGTAGAAAACGGAATAACCGAACTTAGTAAAGAAAAAGCTACTATGTTGTGTAATAATTACGGAATTTCTCTTGATTGGTTACTTTGCGATAAAGGTGGCATGTTTATAAACGATAATACGATTACAAACAACCTATTGAATGACCCTGATAATATACAAGGTGTATCAAGTATATTGGGTGCGTTTTCAACTTACTTGGAAGCAGTATTTCCGATTATTGAGTCAGAACACCCGAAAGCTTTAATAAGAGATAAAATAAGAGCTACTCAAGAACTTTTCTTTAATGATTTATTTAAAAGTGATAAAGTTTTGAAAACTCGTAAAGAACTAAAAAGTATATTGGAAAAAGATTTTGCGGATAAAGAGAAAGTTTTAAATGCTTATTACAAAGCTTATGTAGAAAGATGTGAAAAAAATAATTAATGTCTGTTTGTCTTGACAATTTAGATATTTTTTAAATTTTTTCTCTCTTTTTCTTCTGTTCTTCTCTATATTTTTGTATTTTTATAGGTAAAATCTGCCTCAAATTGCTATTTTGATTTTTTATTTTACTTGATTATTGACTTCAATTCGGTTCTTAAAATCGGAATGAGTTTGAAATTATAAAGGAACTTAGTTCCGCCTTAAGTTCCCCCTTGACTTATTGTCTTTTATTAGGACTTTTGAAAAATATCCGAATTTAACAGTTATATTTAGCTTTTAGGCATAGCAAATTTCAAAATCAAAAATTTTTAAGGACAATGATGACCTAATCAAGTCCAATTTGCCCATTTTTTGTCAATTTTAAAAAATAGGCTCTATCTTAAACACGTTTTACCTTTCAGCCACTGTTCCCTTATTATCATTGTCCTATTAATTTATAGATATAATGTCATAATTCCGTTAGCATATCCTCCTATAATTTGCTTTTTACCGCTTTCGACTATTTTAAGAGGATGATAATAAGAACTGGAAGCGTCAGTATAGGTTGTATAACCAATTGCAGGTTTGTCTTTAGGCAATAAATGTTTAAATTGCTTTGGAGTAACTTCGCAGCAATTGACTAATACTTTTTCGCCTTGCGGAATATTTTGTTCAATGAAATCAAATATTTTTATTTCCGGTTTAAATGCTGCATGCCAAGAATCTTTGCCTTCTTTTACAATAGATGTTCCCATTCCATGACCAAATACAATGTGTTTTATGTCTTTTGGAAATTTTTTATTCTGAATATCTCTGAGTATTACATTTCCAAAATCATTAAAACAATAAGATTGAGTTTTATCTATTAGATACATATTTATTCCGGTTTTTTGTTTAAAAGTATCTAATACTTGATCTATCTCAGATTGAGAACTATTCCACATTGCTTTTTTAAACTCTTTTCCTAATTTATTTGGTTTAAAAATGCTTTTTATATCTTGATAGAGCGAATTGCTCCTAGAACCAAGCCAGCTTGTTGTCCAACTAAGTTTTGGGGCTTGTATGTCTTTATTAAACAAGATTTTAAAAAATTTCACTTATACCTCAACGTGATAAATAATTTTTCCCTGTATTTTTATAAAGTATTTATTTCTATAAAATTTGCATAATTGTAAAAATATGTAAATTGCAAAATTTCATGTTTTTATATGTTTTATGAATATGCTTATTAGTAATTTTAACAATTTGGTTTATTTAAAAAATAATAAACAAGAGAATTCTACTTCATTTAAAGGTTCATCTAATTTTATACAAATCGGAAAATTTTGTTTAAAGAATTTTGAACAAGAAATTTCACTTGATATTGTATCAAAGCTTGATAAATCAATAAAAGTTTTATTTAATAATGTAACACCAAAAAGAATTAAAGAATTAACACAAGTAAATTGTTATGCAGCTGCAAAAAGTAAGAAATATTTTTTTATATAATGTGTTTGAATGTATTGAAAAAGAAAAATATATTAATTCTTGTAAAAAAGAATTAAAAGCTTTAGACAGGCATTATTTCTCTGAAAAGTCAATGAGTATTCGTTTGGAAAATACATTCAATAACTTTGAGAAGATTATTTGACATATATAGTTAAAATTTTTTATAATAAAATAAGATTTTAATACACGATAATTAATAAGGTGAATATGAGTGAGAGTGAAGTAATAAGCTATAATAAATCGGTTATTTATGCCGCTGAAAAATTTGCAAAAGTTATAAAAGAATATATGAAAATTGTTCACAAAAAACACAATATTCCTATTAATCATAATGAATATATTATTTTAGAAGAAATTGTCTTTAATCCTGGTATTACACAAGGTGATTTGGCTAGAAGTCTTTCTATACAGAGAACTTACGTAAGTAAAATATTATCTTCTTTAGAAGATCGCGAATATATTACAAGAGAACAAGAAAAAAAATCAAAACAAATTATTGCTGTAAAAAGCTATGCTACTGATAAAGGAAAAGAGATTCATAAGCAATCTCGTAATATACTTGTTCAAGAAGCAAATGAGTTATTTTCTGAAAAAGAAAAAGAAGAATTGGATAATGTTAGTCATATATTATTTAAACAAATAGAAAAAATTACAAAAATATATAATATAAAATTTTAAATACCTATTGAAAATTCAATACCATTGTAATATACTGCATGTGTTGAAAATTCAATAGGTATTATTATGGTAAATTTAACAAATAAAAAAAATGATATAAATAAATGGCTAATATTAGTTCCGACAATGTTTGCAGCATTTATGTTTTCTCTTGATGAAACAATTGCAAATATTGCATTACCACATATTGCAGGAAGTTTTTCTGTAAGCAATCAGGAATCAATTTGGATATTGACAAGTTATTTAATTGCAAGTTGTTTAACTATACCAATGTTAGACTGGCTATGCAGATTACTAGGTAGAAAAAATCTTTTTATCTTAATGGTATTTATTTTTACAGTTTCATCTTTTGTTTGCGGAATATCATCATCTATGCCTTTAATGATTGTTGGACGATTTTTTCAAGGTTTTGGTGGTGGTGTTTTAATCCCTATTGCGCAAGCAATAATGATGGAAAATTTTAAAGGAAAAGATTTGACAACAGCTATTACAATATTTGGACTTGTTGTAATTGTTGCTCCTATTATAGGACCTGTTTTAGGTGGTTGGATAACTGAAAATTATTCTTGGCATTGGATATTTTTTATGAATATTCCAATTGGTGCTTTAATTGTAACTATGGCAAAAACTATGATTGTTGATCCCCCTTATGCACAAAAGCAAAAAAATGTAAAAACTGATTGGTGGGGATTACTCTTTTTAATTATGTTTGCCGTTGCTTTTGAAATTATGATGGATAAAGGTAATGACGAAGACTGGTTTAATTCTGTATTTATTTGTCGCTTAACTGTTATTTGGGTAATTGGTCTAATCGGTTTTATCATTTCTCAAATAAAAGGCAAAGAAACACTTGTAAGATTTAATGTTTTGAGTAATTGGAATTATACGATGGGAACAATATGTATAACTGTCATGAATGCAATTTTACTTGGTTCTCTTGCGATGATTCCACAATTTATGCAGACTATGATGGGATATGATGCTTTTACAAGTGGACTTTCAATGATGCCTCGTGGTATCGGCTGTATGATTGGTTTATTTTTGAATAAATTTTTACCGGAAAAAACAGATGTAAGAATTGTTGCATCTGCAGGTATTTTATTATTATCAATAGGAAGTTGGATGTTAGGTGATATTAATTTACAAATATCACAAGCTTCAATATTTATACCAAATATTTTATTTGGTATTGGTATGACGTTAGCAATGATTCCTTTAGTATCTTTTTCTTGTTTGACTGTTGCTCCAAAGGAGATGTCTAATGCAAGCGGTTTACAAAATTTTATTAAAACTATAGGAGGAGCCGTAGGAACTTCATTAGTAGCAACTTTTATTTCGAGATTTTCTCAAATACACCAATTTATGATGGTTAAGAATTTAACAGAGACAAATAATATTTATCTTGAAAGATTGTCTGCATATGCCGCTAATTTTGCTCAAAGTACTGATTTTAGTACAGCAAGTGCAATGGGACAGCAACTTTTATATAATCAATTATTACAACAAGCGAGATTATGGGCATATATAGATTCTTTTAGAATTTATGCGGTTGTTGGTTTGGCAATTATATTTTTAGTTTTTTTAATGAGGTATGCTAAAGAATCAGATTCATAAAAGATATAGATTAAAGTTAGACGTTAAAAATAATATCAAATAAAGTAAAAGGTATAATTTATGAATAAAAAATATAATGAAATTATATTTTTATATATTGAAATAATGAAAATTTTAAATAATTATAATACGTTTTCTAAAAAAGATAAAATCAAAATTTTAAATAATTTTTCTATTAATGAACAAAAATTAATAATTGATTATTTAAAAATTTTTAAACAAACATTAAAAGAATATAATGGTGATGAATAAGCTTTACATTTATTTTCTGAAAATAGTGTAATTCTCTATATTATAATTTTAAATATAATAGTAAATAATTTTAGAGTTAACTAAATATTTTATTACATAAATTTAATCCAAAAACAAAAAAATTTGACTGATAGTTGCTATCAAGTTTTATAATTTTTAAAATGGAGGGAATTATGAAAAATATTGTTGGAAATAATAATAAATTAATATTTATACTTGATAATGGTGCTGAAGTTCAAGAATTTAATAATGAGGAAATTGAATTAATAGAAAAATTTCCTTTATTTTTAGATGGAGAAAATAATTCTGTTAAAATTAAAGTTGGGACACGAGAAGATATAATAAAAATTTTAAGTAAAAATGGTTTGGCAATATATGTATATGGGCATAATAATTCTGTAAATATTGGAAAAATTCTATGTCCTACAAATCCGTCTATTGGTCTTACAGGGCTTACAATAAATATCGGAAATCCCCCAGAAGATACAATAGAGCCTGGGGTAAACAGATATGCAAGCAATTGTAAAATTGATGTAGGTGATAATGTAATTATTTGCGGTGCAAGATTATTTTTGCAGGACGACAATTCATCAATTTCAATAGGAAATGATTGCATGATTTCTTGGGGTATTGATATTTGGTGTACAGATGTTCATACTATTACCGATTTAGAGGGAAATCCTATGAATTTTGGAAAAAGCATAGAAATTGGCAATCATGTATGGGTAGGTAAAGATGTTAAAATAGGTAAAAATACAAAGATTTCAAATGACAGTATAATTGGTTGGGCGAGTGTTGTGACCAAAAAATTTGAAGAATCAAATGTAATTTTAGCTGGTAATCCTGCCAAAATTGTAAAAAGAAATATAAATTGGGATTTTCATGATTTACAAAATTACCAATTGAACAGAATTAAAAAATCATAATAAATTTAAGAATTTTAAATTAATGATTTTAATTTCTTATTACCTAATTCGTTTGCATTAAACAATTTTATAACTCCATATTCTCCGTCATAGCCTGCTTGTTTTATAACTTGGCCTTTTCTTAGACGTGCAATTCCTTCTGCTAATATTTCAGAAGTTTTAGAAATTTCGTCTGTCGGAATATCCTGGAGTATAGATAGTTCTGTTCCAAATTTATTTATTAATTTTTCGTATTCATTACAAACTGATTTGCTGCTTGCACTTACTTGCATAATTTCAGAGATTATTTCTTGCAGAGGAATCAGGCTGTAAACTTTTCCTGCGGTTTTTGGCAATATCTTTAAATCTTTTTTGTCTGCTAATTCGTTTACTCTGTATGAAACCCCTATAGTCATAGGCTTCCCGCATACAGGACAAATCCCATTATGTTTCTTTGTTTCTTCTGCACTCATGCAAATATTACATTTTCTATGGCCGTCTTCATGGTATTTTCCTTCTTCTGGGAAAAATTCTACAGTTCCCACATATCCTTCACCTGTTTTTAAGGCATTCATTATTGAATAATAGTTGGGGGCTATATTGAAAATAGTTGCTTCTCTTGCAAGTTTTGATGCTGAATGTGCATCAGAATTTGAAACAAGTCTGTATTTATCAAGTTTTGATACTCTCCAATTCATTTCAGGATCAGATGAAAGCCCTGTTTCTAATGCAAAAATATGTTCAGATAAATCTCCATAGCAATCTTCAATTGAGTCAAAGCCTGATTTTGAGCCTAACACAGAAAACCATGGAGTCCAAATATGAGCAGGGATTATGTATGAATTTTCTCCTGATTCAAGAA
>CAUDIU010000044.1 GCA_958449715.1 uncultured Clostridium sp.
GAACTACTTGTCCTTTAGAATTGACGCCTTTATCAGTTCTTCCGGAAAAAATTGTCTTTATTTGTCGGTTATTATTTTCGGTATTCCCGAATATCAATGTACTAATTGCTTTTTCAAGTTCTCCTTGTATTGTCGGAGTATCTATTTCTTTGCCGTTTTCAAATTGGATTTGGCTTCCGGCATAATTTTTACCGATATACTGAACTTGAAGTGCGTAACGCATGACCTATACCAATTGGATTAGAGCCATTTCAGAAGCGTCACCGCGTCTTGGAGGTAATCTGAATATTCTTGTATAACCGCCTTGGCGATCAGAATATTTTTTACCAATGATTACGAATAATTTTCTTAAAACTGTTTCTTCAGCTAATTTTTTGTCAGCAGAAGGAGTTTCAAAAATTTCGCCTGTTGCTAAATCAATATATTTTCCAGTTTCTTTGTCAAATATAAATTTAGCTGCTTGACGACGAGCGTGTAAGTCGCCTCTTTTTGCAAGGGTGATAATTTCTTCAGCATATGGTCTTAAAGCTTTTGCTCTAGCCATAGTTGTTTTGATTTCACCATGTACAAAAAGTTCAGTTGCTAAAGAACGTAACAAAGCATCTCTTTGATCCTTTGCTTTTCCAAGCGTATGTTTTTTAGTTTGGTGTCTCATTTTTTTATTCCTTTATGTTTTATTATTATACTTCTTCTTCAATTTCAGGGTTTGGAGCTAAGTCTAGTCCAAAGTGGTGAAGTCTTTCGATTACTTCGTCAGAAGATTTCTTTCCGAAGTTTTTAATATTTAATAAATCATGTTCTGATTTTTTCAATAATTCAGCCATTGAATTGATACTTGCACGTTTTAAGCAATTGTATGCTCTTACTGAAAGTTCCAATTCTTCAATAGTCATTGTTGGAGTGTTTGTATCATCTTCAACTTTTTCTTCTACAGTCATTGAAGGTGCAATTACAGGTTGACCTGTGATTGATGAAATTTGCATAAAGTGATCAATCAAAAGATTTGATGCTTGGCTTAATGCATTTGTTACATCGATTGAACCGTTTGACCAGATTTCTAAAGTTAATTTATCGAAGTCGATAGAATCTCCAACACGAGTGCTTTCTACGTTATAGCTTACACGTTTGATAGGCATAAATGTTGCATCGATAGGAAGAACATCGATTGATGCTCCTTTAGAATCTCTAGGTACATCGTGAGCTACATATCCTTTTCCTGTTTCTACAACTATATCTGCGTGGAAGCTACCACCATCTGCAACTGTACAAATTAACCAATCAGGGTTAACTACTTTTACACCTGCAGGAAGCTGAATATCACTTGCAAGTACTGCGCCCGGACGATCAACATCTATTCTTAAATGTTGAGGTTCTTTGGAATCAGTTTTTACAACCAATCCTTTAAGGTTAAGCATAACATCGATAACATCTTCTAATACACCAGGAATAGCTGTATATTCATGAGTAATACCTTCTATTCTTACAGATGTAACAGCAGTTCCTTCTAAGCTTGAAAGAAGTACACGTCTTAAAGAGTTACCAATTGTTGTACCGAAGCCTTTTTCTAATGGTTCAATTACGAATTTACCGTATTGTGAACCGTCAGAACTTGTTGTTGTATTAACACATTTAATTTTTAATTCCATTTTTTAATCTCCTAGTTGTTGTTAACTATTTGTTTTTATTGTTCGGGTTTAAAATTCATTATTTAGAATAGTACTCGATTACAAGTTGTTCTTTGAATTCAGGATCTAATTCTTCTCTTTCTGGAATTCTGTCGAAAGTGATTTTTAGAGCCTCTTTATCAATTGTCATCCAAGCTGGTGCACAAGCCATATCAATTAATTCAGTTACACTTTTCAAAAATGCGCTGCTTTTTGATTTGATTGTGATTACATCACCTGCTTTAACTAAATATGATGGAATATCTACTTTTTTATCGTTTACAAGAACGTGACCGTGGTTAACGATTTGTCTTGTTTGTTTACGAGTGATACCTAATCCTGCTCTGAAAAGAACGTTATCTAATCTTGATTCTAAGATTTGTAAAAGGATTGTACCTGTTACGCCTTTTCTTCTTGCAGCTTCTTTATAATATTTAGCGAATTGTTTTTCACTTACTAAATAAGTAAATCTGATTTTTTGTTTTTCTGCTAAGTGAATAGCATATTCAGAAAGTTTTTTTCTAACAGCACCGTGTTGGCCTGAAGCTGTTTGTCTCATAGAAGATGTTAATTTTCTGTTTGACAAATCTTTTACTTTTTTATTTCTGAATAATTTATTACTTGGTCCTGTATATCTAGCCATTTTATTTATTTCTCCTTTTGTTTGTGATAGGGCATCTATGGTTTGCTGTTTTGGCTTTTAACGCAAGCCCCTATCGATTTGTTTCCTTTTACTTAATTCGTCATTATACACGACGTTTTTTAGGTGGACGGCATCCGTTGTGAGGGATTGGAGTTACGTCTTTGATTAATGTAATTTCCAAACCTGCAGCTTGGATAGCTCTGATTGCAGTTTCTCTACCTGAACCAGGTCCTTTGATATGAACTTCAACTTTTTTCATACCTTGATCGATTGATTTTTTAGCAACAAGTTCAGCTGCTGATTGAGCTGCGAATGGTGTACCTTTTCTAGCACCTTTGAAACCTGTAGCTCCTGCTGTTGCCCATGCAATAGCATTACCTTGAGTATCTGTTGAAGTTACGATTGTATTGTTAAATGTTGATTGAATGTGTACAACACCTTGCAATACGTTCTTTTTTTCTTTTTTCTTAGTTTTTACTGGTCTTGCCATTTTTATTTCCTCTATTTTTAAAATTAATTATTTACTAAACTGTTTTCTTTTTAGTGATAGCTAAGCCTTTTTTACCACGTCTTGTTCTAGCGTTAGTTTTTGTTCTTTGTCCGCGGCATGGAAGGTTACGTTTGTGTCTTAGACCTCTGTAAGATCCGATTTCTTGTAAACGTTTAATGTGTAAAGAAACTTCACGACGAAGGTCACCTTCAATGTGGTAGTTTGCTAATTCGTTTCTTAACAATTTAATATCTTCATCTGTTAAGTCATCTGTTCTTAAATCAGGTGAAATTTTAGTAGCATCAAGAATTTTTTTTGCTCTAGTCGGTCCGATACCGTAGATGTATGTTAATGCTATTTCCATTCTTTTGTTACGAGGTAAATCTACCCCTGCTAGTCTTGCCATTTTAATTTTTCCTTTCTTGTTGTTAGATTTTTTTTGATATGAGGCTTAAATTCTTCCTCACCATCTGCCGTTTAGCTCGCAGATTCAGCTTATTTTTTGTTGTTGTGAATTAACCTTGTCTTTGTTTATGTTTTGGGTTTTCACAAATTACTGCGATTCTGCCTTTTCTTTTGATACATTTGCATTTATCGCACATTGGTTTTACTGATGATCTAACTTTCATTTTTCTTTCCTTTATATTGTGTTTGTACGTGAGATTTTTTATTTATTTTAGGCGGAATGTTATTCTGCCTCTGCTTAAATCATATGGTGTCATTTCAACTTTTACTTTGTCACCCGGCAAAATTCTTATGAAATTTTTTCTGATTTTGCCTGAAATGTGTGCTAAGATTTCGTGATCATTTTCTAGTTTTACGCGAAACATAGCGTTAGGCATTGCCTCTAAAATTGTACCTTCAAATTCTATAACGTCTTTTGACATATTTTCCTCATTTGGTTAAATTCGGCTGTTAAATTTACACCTAATTTAGGCGCTATTATAATCTTACTTGCAAAATATTTGTTTGCAAGCGGTTTAGACATGTTTTTCATACAAAAAAAGTAACAAATTAATTGAATGTTTTTCTAAAAACGCCACACTATCAATATTCACTTGAATCTTAAAAAATCGTTATTAAAGCAACTTTTCAGACTTTTGTAAATATTTCTTAATATTTTTAATTATTTCTATTTTTAATTAAACAAAATAATAGATATTTTATTTACAATCTATGAGGGTAATCTTTTTTAAATTCCCAACCGTCAATTTGTAAAAGTCTGCTACAATATGCTGTATTAGTTTTGCATGTGTTCAAAATGGTTGATCTTGAACTTGTGTTATTTAATCCGTATGTGCAAAACACTTTATTTTCCTTCCCACAATGCCCAATTTGATCTGTTTTATTTAAGCAAAAGAGAAAACGGAATTGGTCTCTAGCAGATTCATTCGGAGGTACATTCCCGTTTGTATCAAATATAACATCAATACAAGAGCCATTAAATAAACTAATTGTACTTCCATCTGCGAGATGTATTGTTGTGTTTTCTCCTGTTTTTTTATTGTTTTCATCAATTAGATTTTGGCCTTCTGTTATATTTGTATATTTAAAATATGGGGCAAGATATTGGGTAAAGAATTCTTTTGTTATTTTCCCGTTTGCTTCAAAATCATAATCTCCATCTTCATCCTGTTGTGAGTCACCACTTCTTACCCAATCTGATATTTGGCCGTTATCTAATTCTGACATCCTTATTGCTTGTTCCATTGTGGAATTAAATTTTTTGAGTCTCGAGGAATATTCTGTTTTTCTCGAATTAGCAATTAAAGCAGGCATAGTCAAAGCGGCCACTACACCTATTATCCCTAAAGTTATTAGTACTTCTGCTAATGTAAAACCTCTATACATATTCTATCCTCCAATGAATAATACTACGTTTTTGAACATAATAATGTTCATATATGCATTATTTAACATTTTTATATATTTGTCAATATTATAGGATTTATATATGAAAGACGAAAGATTACTTCAATTAGGGCAAAAAATAAGATATGAAAGATTAAAAAATGGTCTAAGTCAGGAAGACTTAGAAGAAAAATCTATGGTCTCAAGAAGAACTATCAGTGAAATTGAAAGAGGTAATGCAGATATTAGATATACAAATCTTTTACAAATTGCAGAGGCATTAAATATGTCTGTATCAGAATTGTTAAATTTCAAATTATAATTATTAATTTTTTTTACAAATTTTATGTTTTTTGAAATTGGCTGGGAATAATATACTTAATATAAATAGATGCAATATTAAGGAGAGATTCTATGGCTATAAAAGTTGATGGAATACAATCGGAAGATGAGTTAAGAAAGGCTCAAGCAGCTGCTCAGGCTCAAGGTACATCTATTACTAATTACAATGAGTGGGCGCAGATTTTACAAGAATTTCAAGAAAACGGTATAGAATCGACTGGCTCATATTCTGGAGATAAAGCAAGAATGCAAGAAATTCAAGCAGCGATGCAGGAATATGCTGCTCAATTACAAGAGCAAGAAAAGGTTCAGCAGAATTCTCCAGACAATAAAGAAACAGAAAAAGTTCAAAAATCGTCGGAAACGGATAGAAATCAAGAACTGAAAGCTACTGTTGCAAATGCTACAAGTTCTCAGATTATGGCAGATTATATGAAGTATTATCATTTATTAATGTAATAAAAAATCGCCTTTAATAAAGGCGATTTTTTATTGTTTAAAAAGTTCTTATACGATTTAATGGCCAAAATAAAAATACAGCTCTACCAATAAATCTATCTTCCGGTAAGAGTCCCCACCAGCGGCTATCATAAGAGTTTCCTCGGTTGTCTCCCATCATTAAGTATTTATGTTCTGGTATTATTACTGGGCCACAGAGCATATCTTTTGTACAAGGTTTTGCATAATATTCACTCATAATATATGGTTCATTAAGAGGTTTGTCATTTATATATATAGTGCTTTTGCCTTCTTTATTTGTTTTTATTTCAAATTTATCTCCAGGTGTTCCAATTACTCGTTTTATATAAGCAACATCTTTGCAGAAAAAACCTGTAAGTCTTGAAAATATTTTCCAAGGAGTGTTTTGTAATTTTTCAAACGGAGGATAAAATACCATTATATCCCCTCTTTTTGGATGTTTATAGAATCTTGAAAATCTTTCAACAACAATTCTATCTCCTTCAATCAGTGTTGGACGCATTGATGCTGAAGGTATCCAACGGATTTCTCCTATGAAAAATCTTATTATAATAACCATTACGACAACAAATACTATTGTTTCAATAGTCTCTCTTGCCATTGGATTAATTTTTAAGTAGTTTTCTTTAATTTTTTTTAAATATTCTTTAATTTTATCCATTTTTAAGAAGTCCTAAAAGCTCTCTTATTGCTGTTTTATATTTATTTTCTTCTATATGATTTATTGCTTGATAAGCATTGTCTATGTAATTATTTAACAAAGTGTGACTTTTTTCAATACCATTTTGGTAATTTTCTATGTCTCCAGTATAAATGATAGGGGCTGTATAAATGCCATCTTTAATATCAGTTTTTGTTGTTTTTATATTAATAATATCATCTCTTATTTGGAACGCTATTCCAAAATTTTTTGCAAATTCTGAAGCATTTTCATTTGATTTTGCAAGATGCAGACTTCCACAAATAGCTGTTTCAAATAATTTCGCTGTTTTTTGCTCTGTTTTTTTTATATAATCATCAATTGTTGGAATTTTAAATTTGGAAAATTGTTGATTTATTTCTCCATTAGTCATAAAAGATAGTGTTTCTGCAAACATTTCTATTATTTTGGTAGAATTTAATTTCGCAATATAATTTAATGCTATAGATAATATATAGTCTCCTGAAATAACTGCAAGTTTGTTATCAAATTCTTCATTAATTGTTTTAGTGTTTCTTCTAATATTACTATTATCAATTACATCATCGTGGATTAATGACGCATTGTGTACAAGTTCAATTGCTGTTTGTAATATTATTTGTTTTTCATCTATATTTAAGCCTAGTGCTTTTAAATATAAAAATGAAATTAATGGTCTGATATGTTTTGAAGGTGCATTTAATATATCTGAAAGTTTTGTTTTTAAAGGTTCTTGGATATTTATATCAGAAGTTAAATTTATACATACATCTTCTATTTCATTCTTTACTGTGTTTAGGATATTAGAATATTTTTCTTGAAAATTCATATATTATATTTTAGCATAAATATTTTTTCTGAATTAAATTGAAGTGTTGATTAAATATTGCATAAAGAAAAACGACTTGCTTGCGCTCGTCGTTGGAAAATCAATAGGAAAAAGGGAAAGGAAAAATTTTTATAATTATTTCTGGATAAGGAATTTTTATCTTATCCGAAAGTTTTGAAAGTAGACTCAGTATTTTTTTCAATAACTTTTTGTACTGCATCCATTTCAGTTGAAATTGCATCTTGTTCAGTATCAAGTTGTTTTAGTCTTAATTCTAAGTTTTTATCTTGAGCTTGAACAATTTCAATTTTTGCGTTAATTTCATCGATTGCTTGATCATATTCATATTTTTCATATTCATATTGATTCATCGCATCATCGTAAGCATCTTGGTCAGTAACTGTAGAAGTTGTTAAAGAATAAGTTACTCCTGTACCTTCAATAGGATTTCCATCATCATCATATTGAGGTATAGTGATATTGATGTATCTGCCAGAGCTGTCTTTTTCAATATGACAGCCTGTAGATGCTTTTACTTCTTCAGTTTTTGTTTCACTGCCTATTGTGTAGCAATTAATATTAGATTGAGAATTGCCATTATCATCATAGTTAGCTTTTTCTAAATCTGTTTTTTTATAGAAATATGGGTTGTATTCTCCTGTTGTTGTATTTTTTACATATCTAACTAAATAGTCGTCATCTCCATATTTACTTTTTAGAAGTTTAAGATATTCTTCTTCTTCTTTTTGGAGTTGAGTAATTTGATCTGCTGATAAAGATTCCAAGTAACTGTCAGCTCCTCCTGCATCTTTATCGTATAATCCTTCAGCTGTAGTTGGTATTGTGCCTAAAGTTCTTAAAGTTGTAGAACCAACTTTAAATACTGATCTGTCATTATTAGCATTAACAATACTTGTAGCTGCTCCGACTACAGAGAAATCATCATTCCATTGTCTGATATAACTTATTGTATAAGTTCCATCATTTTGAGCAATCATTGATGTAATTTGGTTTGTTAAAGCACCATCTTCGAAAGTATACACAGTTTTTGTGTAATCGTCGACAGACGGTGGAGTCGGTACTGACATACCCAACAAATCGTTGTAGTAGTTAGCAGATTGGTTTGACAATGTTGTTCTTTGTTGGTTGATCTGTTGACCTTCAAATTCAACATTGGTTTTTCTGGCTGTCAGACCTAAAAATCTAGCTTGTGACGCTGCCATTCCCATTGCTGTCGATCTTCCTTTCTTGTTACTTAGTACTCGTATTCATGTTATCGACACATGAGAATTAAAACTTTAATCATGTTTTAAATCATGTTAAGAATTTGTAACATGTTATTTTTGTGGTTGATTTCTAAAACGGTCTGAAATATAAGATAGGATTGCTCCTCCGATTTCTTCATTAGGATCAAAATTTGAGGTTTGAGGTCGGATAGAATTTTGTATCAGCATTTTTACAAGAGGTCCAAATGCATCAGGAACTTGTGTTTTTCTATAAATTCCTGCAAGATATGTTTGGATATTAGGGGAAGTTGTATTATTAAAACGAGATAGTACCGGATACATTTTATCAATACCTTTTACTCCGTTATCAAGCATTGAATTTACAATATGTAGAGTTTCTACTATTTGTGCTTCATTATTAGAATGAATTAAAATATCTGTAAGATATGGTAAAGCAGCTTCTTTTTGAGAGACAAAATGATCTACTTTATTTTTATCTACAATTGTGTAATTCCTTTTACCTTGTGGTAGTTGACAAGGTATATATTGATTTTGTTGGATTTTATGTGGTTGTATTGTTATATAATTATACATTTGGATCTCCTTAGTTTATGAATATACAAACGGAGGTCCGTTTTTAATTTCGAATAATATATTATCTGCTATTACTTTTAATTCTTCTTTTGGTTTTCCTTTTTGTGCTTGTTTGTAGAATTCATCAACAAGTGGTTGTATTGCAGCTTCTTTTTTTGATTTGAAGTTTCTTAGTTCTGTGGATATTAGTCTGTTTTGTAATTCTATTTCAGTTTTAGCATTAAGTTTTTTTACCTGAACTTCTTTTATTGCGTCCCCTGCAAGTTTCCCGCCGTAGCTAAGTGCTGTAATTCCAGTTATTCCGAAGAATAATTGTTTGAATTGTTTATTATTGGTATCTAAAAGCCAGTTGTAGAAAAATGCCCTATAATCATCTACGTGGGAATAGAATGTTGGTTTTGGTGTTCCGTCGCCGCCAATTGTTTCATTTACCTTTGTGGTTGATGTTTCTGCTTTTTTTATGAGTTTTTGCGTAAATTCATCAACTTCTGATTTATTCCATTTTAATCCTTTTAAGTATTCTTTTATTGTATCTGCATGAGCATCTATTGATTGAAAATGAGCTTCCAGTAATTTCTTATCATTTTCTTTAGTTGACTCTGTAGAATTTTTTACTATTTCTCTAATAAGATTTTTTCTGTTTTTTGCATAATCTTCTAAAAGTGATTTACTTTTACTTAAGTTTTTAAGAGATAAGTAACCTAATCCGATTATTGTTGCAATTGTAGTTGCACCGAGAAGAAAATAGTTTAAGTTGTTATTATTAGAGCTATTATTCTGGTTATTGTATTTACCAGTAAAACGAAGATGTTTGCCAAAATTTGGAAGGATTTTTTCTTTATCATCAGATAAATATTTGCTGAATTCTTTAGCTTTTTCAGATAACATACTTCTTGTAATTTGTATTTTGCCTGCAAAAGATTGGGTTTCTATATCAATTAATTTTTCTTGCATGTCCTTTTGGATATCTGCTTCGCGTTTTTTTACCCAAACATCTTTGAAGCCGTCAAAGAAAGTTTTTCCCATAAATCCCATTGCACTTAATGTGAGGACTCCTATACCTGCTAGAATTGTTTTTCTTGTCGGACTTGCAATCATTTGGTATAGAGCTTGATGTTTTTCATCATTAAGAGCTACATTTCTTGTAAGTTCAGGTAATCTTTTTTCATTTGATATTTTAAGGTTTATTTTTGTGTTTCGTTTTACAAATGCAGATAATAGTGTGATAGCTCCCATAACTCCTACAGCTATTGCGCTAATTGGCAGGATACTTTTTTCTGGAGAATTATTTCTTTCATATAATCTTGAAGGCATTTTAGAATTTTCTGAAATTACTAAAGTATCACAAGTATCTTCAAGATTTACATTACATTCAGGACAATCTTTAATGAAATTATTTACTAAAACTCCTTCTTTTGTTTCTGTATTTGCTCGTTTTTGAGTAGAAGTAAGATTTCTTTGTTGTCTTAATGTTTCGCTGTCACGTAGCGGACTAATTGTCATTTCCTTCTAAATCCTTTTCATTTTCGCTTGTAAGCTTTTTATATAATTTATGAATGAAAGTTCTTAATTCAAAAGCTTTTTTAGTTTCATCAATTTGTTTGTCGTTATTATCAGAGTCTGCAGGTTGAAATATTGAAAAAATTGATTTAATTTTCTTTTTTATTTCTTTAAAAGTTTCTGTTATTTTCTTTTCGATAGATGCTTTTAATTCACCCATCATTGCGGTTAATTTGTCAGAAATATCTGCAAGTTTCTGTTGAATTGTTTGTATTGCATTTGAGATAGTTGTAGGTATATTTGCAATTGTTTTTATTATATTGCCTAATACTGTGTTTAATACAAAATTTACAGGTTTAGCAATTATTGCCGGTGTGTTATTTGAAAAAAATTGTGCAATATTTGCTAATTTTTGGCTTGAATTCATTAAAGCATTTTGGAATGCTTGAACATTTTGTGCAAAATTTTGAGCATCTTGTTCTCTTTGTAATTTTGCGTTTTGTTGAGCTTTTAAAAATGCTCCTATTGCTGCACATTCATTCCAGCTCATTTCTCCGGGTTTTGCTGAAAAATCGGCTTTTTTCATGCCTCCTCCACCCATACCGTTGCATATCGGGCATGCTCCTAGTGGCAAACCGTGCGGACAAGTCCCTACTCTTGCGCTATTTGTTTGTACGGCTGTAAGTGACATTAAAAAATCCTCTTTATGTTAATTTCATTAGAGGACAACTGAGAAAAATATATCTTATTACCGATGCTCGCAGTAAATAAGTTTTTCTGAGTATTCCGGCTTTTACGGTTGCGGCACAGCTGGAGATCTTCACTCCATTCCCTCTTTATTTAAAATCGTAAAATAATGGAAAGTTTATGTCAAATAAATTTTGTAGTTTGTTGACAAAATTTAAACAAAGTTATAAAATCAAAATACTTCGGTAAGGAAAGCATGGGTGAAAATCCCTCACTGGACCGCAGCCGTAAAGTCGGAATGCTTATTGAAGTTGATGTTACCACGGAAATCTGGGAGAAATTTTTATTATGAAAAATGTAATTTTGAAAGACAACCGAGTTGTCAATTTCGGCTATGCTAAAAAGCCTTTTATGTCTAATCCTTTGGAGTCAGATAGAGATTCTAATTTGAATCTTGTAGATGCTTATTTAAAACAATTAGATTGGAAAGTTAATGAAAATTCTAATATGTCTTATTCTATTCAAGGGTTAAATAATTATATTGCATCTGAAATAAGCAAGCAGTATTGGTTAAATAGAATATATCCTGAAAATATTAAAAATGCTCATATCAATGGTGATATTCATATTCATGATTTGAATATTATATCAGTTTATTGTGTTGGTTGGGATTTAAAAGATCTTTTATCAGAAGGTTTTACTGGTGTAAAAGGAAAGGTTGAAAGTGCTCCTGCAAAACATTTTAGAACCGCATTAGGACAGATTGTAAACTTTATGTATACTATGCAGGGAGAAGCTGCCGGTGCTCAAGCTTTTTCTAACTTCGATACCCTTTTAGCTCCATTCATAAGATATGATAATTTAGATTATAAACAGGTAAAACAAGCTATTCAGGAATTTGTATTTAATATGAATGTGCCTACTCGTGTTGGGTTTCAAACTCCATTCACTAATATTACTATGGATTTGAATGTCCCGTCATATTATGCAGAACAGTCGGTCATTATAGGCGGTGAACTTCAAGAGGCAACATATAAAGAATTTCAAAAAGAAATGGATATGTTGAATAAAGCATTTTTTGAAGTGATGATGGATGGAGATAATTCAGGTCGTGTATTTACTTTTCCTATTCCAACTTACAATATTACAAAAGATTTTGATTGGGATAATGAAAATATTAAAGGTTTATGGGGAATGGCTGCAAAGTATGGTATTCCGTATTTTTCAAATTTTATAAATTCCGATATGTCTCCAGAAGATGCAAGATCAATGTGTTGTCGTTTGAGAATTGATAACAGAGAATTGGAATATAGAGGAGGAGGATTATTTGGTTCAAATCCTTTAACTGGATCTATTGGAGTTGTAACAATTAATTTGCCTAAAATAGCTGAAGTTTCTAAAACTAAAGTTGAATTTTTAGAACGACTTGCTCAAAAAATGGAACTTGCAAAGGATAGTTTGGAGATAAAGCGTAAGTTATTAGAAGATTTAACAGATAAAGAGTTATATCCATATACAAAATTTTACTTACGAGATATAAAAACTCGTTTTGGCGTGTATTGGAAAAATCATTTTTCAACAATAGGCTTAATTGGTATGAATGAGGCTTGTTTAAACTTGTTTGGCGAAAATATAGGTAGCTTACAAGGAAAGCAATTTGCTCTTGAAGTAATGGATTATATGAGAGCTAAAATTGTTAAATTCCAAAAAGAAACAGGAAATAATTATAATTTAGAAGCTACACCTGGAGAGGGAACTTCATATAGATTGGCAAAACTGGATAAAGATAAATATCCTTATTATACAAATTCAACGCAATTACCAGTAAATTATACTGATGATATTTTTGAGGTTTTAGATCACCAAGATGATTTACAAACAAAATACACAGGGGGGACGGTTGTTCATATTTATGCGGGAGAAAGAATCCAAAGTATAGAAACAATGAAAAATCTTGTTAAAAAGATTTGCAATAACTATCATTTACCTTATTTTACATTCTCTCCAACTTTTAGTACTTGTCCAAATCATGGATATGTTGCGGGTGAACATTATACTTGCCCTGAATGTGGAGCATCTTGTGAAGTTTATTCTCGTGTCGTAGGTTATATTAGACCAGTGCAGCAATGGAACAAAGGTAAAAAACAAGAATTTTTAGATAGACATGAGTTCAAAATAGAGGAATGTAAATGCTAATAGGCGGTGTGCAAAAAACTTCCTTATTGGATTATCCTGATAAAATCAGTGCTATTGTATTTACTGCTGGTTGTAATTTTAGATGTGATTATTGTCATAATCCAGAACTAATTAATTCTAATAAAGAGCCGGCATGGACTTGTGCCGGCTTTTTGGAGTTTTTGAGTACACGAAAAGGTAAACTTGATGGGGTTGTAATTACAGGTGGAGAGCCTTGTATACAGGTTGGATTGTTAGATTTTATAAAGCAAATAAAAGCTATGGGTTTTCTTGTAAAACTTGATACAAATGGGAGTTTTCCTAATGTTTTAGCTCAAGTTGTACCCTTTATTGATTATATTGCTATGGATATTAAAGCTCCTTTATATAAATATAATAATATTGTAAATGTAGATGTTGATGTTGAAAAAATAAAAAAAAGTATCGAATTAATTATTAATTCAGGAATTGATTATGAGTTTAGAACTACAGTTCTAAAATCACAACTTAGTATGGTTGATTTAATAAATATTGGGAAATTAATTAGTGGTGCAAAAAAATATTATTTACAAAAATTTGTTTCTTCTAAAGTGTTAAATGGAGCTTTTGTAGCTGAAACGACTTATTCTGATATGGAATTTAAAGAAATAATTAATCATTTATCTATTTATATTGATAATATATATATACGTTAATTTATATCTTGAAAATACTGAAGAAATAAGTTATAATAATAAAAAACGAGGAGTGAAAGTATGAAAATTTCAGTATGTTGCAGTGGCTCAAAAGAGTCGCTAGTTAAGCCTAGCGCGTTAAGTGCCTATGCTAAAGGAAAAAGTAATAAAAAGTTTTCTGCATTTACTTTAGCAGAAATGATGGTTGTAATGCTCATTATGAGTATTATTTTAGCA
>CAUDIU010000045.1 GCA_958449715.1 uncultured Clostridium sp.
AATATTCTTAGCAGTTTTTGTGTATAAAAAATTCTCTTATTGCAGTACTTCAAGATCAAAATTTTTAAATGTAGAAGAATGTATAAGTCTTGGACCAAGAAAAGAGTTATTTGTGGTAAGAGCAGGACAAGAAAGATTTCTTGTAGCATCTGATGTTGGGAGAACTTCTTTAATTTCAAAATTAGATGATAATTCACCTGTTCAAAAAAATGAAGTTGTATCATCATCATCTTCTTCTGTTTTAAAAACTAACACAAATTGCAGTGTAGATGATTTGCCGACAATTGTGGATTTCCCAAGAGGTCAAAGAGCGACAGCTCAAAAGAAAGTATTTAAAAACATAATAAATAATATATAGAGGGATATAAAATGGAAACTATAATAAGAGATATGAACCCAGTTTTACAAATGTTGATACTGATGACGGTATTTTCTTTAATACCGTTAGTGTTCTGTTGTATGACAAGTTTTTTGAGATTTGTAATTGTATTTTCAATGTTGAAAACTGCAATGGGTACTCAACAGGTTCCTCCTTCTATTGTAATTGTAGGACTTGCAATGATTTTGACATTTTATACAATGGGTGGAACATTTCAAAAAATGTATGAGATGGGTTCAGTTCCGTACCATAAAAATCAAAATATTGTAGAAGCCATAAACGAGGGTTCGAAACCTCTTAAAGAATTTATGATGAAACAGACAAGGGAGAGTGATTTGGCCTTTTTCATTGAAGCTACAAAAGGACAACCGCCTAAAAATCCTGAAGAAATTACAGTTTGGCAGGTGGCTCCGGCATTTATTATAAGTGAGTTAAAAACATCTTTTGAAATCGGCTTTATAATCTTTGTCCCATTCATTGTTTTGGACTTAGTAGTTGCAAACATATTATTGGCACTAGGTATGTTTATGTTATCACCTACGATTATTTCTTTGCCGTTTAAACTGCTGATATTTATTGCAGTAGATGGTTGGGCGCTGATAGTTCAAGGGCTTGTCACAAGTTACAATTAGGTACTTACAAAGAGGACAAAAAAGCGGGAGCGAAGCGACTTGCAAAAATACGAAAAGATATAACAAAAGTCTACAAAGAGGGTAAAAAGCGGGAGCGAAGCGACTTGTAAAAGTATGAAAAGATATAACGAAAATCTATAAAGAGGGTAAAAATGGAAGTTTTAGTTGAATACTTAGCAAAAGGATTTTTAATAATGCTTGCAATCTCAATGCCTTGTGTACTTGTCGCAGCAGGCATCGGTCTTGTTGTAGGTATTTTACAAGCTGTTACTCAGGTACAGGAACAAACTATTGCAGCTGCACCAAAGATTTTAGGTGTATTTTTAGTAATTGTAATTGGCGGTATCGGTTTCATAAATATGTTAAAGGGTTTTATGGTAGACGGTATGGCTATGGCATTTAATTTGGTATCTAAAAATGATGCTTATGTTTTGCCTGCTGATTATTATAAATATACATCACCTTTTGAACATGAAATGAATGATAAATTCAAAAATCAGCCGACAATGAATGAATTAATGAAAAATCCTGGTAAGGTTCCATTTATTGATCAACAGCAAAAAACAAAATATTATGCGAGTCCTCAGACTCCTATGCCTAAACCTAATTTTGTAGAAACTAATAAAATTCTTGGACGTTAATAGATGAAAAAACTGATATTGATACTTTCAATAATTTTAATCCCGCTTCAAGCATGTGCTTTTGAAGATTATATATTCACGTCTGATTCCCCAGTAAAAAGTGTATCTTCAAGTGATGAAAGTATTGTATCAGTTCTTCCTTTTTTTACAATAGATAATAATAAAGATACTATTATTGTAAAAGTAAAAAAAGAGGGTAATGCTCAAATTACTGTAAAATTGTATGACAAAGATATTGTTGTAAAAGTTCAGGTAACTCCTGATAAGACAATTTTTACAAACGGCGATGATTTTGTCTTTTTCCCATTGGATACTCCAGAAGAACCTGTGGAAATTTTGCCTCCGCCTGATATTAGAGGGGGTGATAAATAGTGGATCAGATTATTTCTGAATTGATGAAGATGTTCCCTATGATGAATGCCTATTTAGCTGCAGGAATTTTTGTTTTTGCAAGGCTTTTAGGATTTTTCAGACTTGCTCCTGTATTCAATAGAAAAGAAATACCAAGTATGGTTAAATTGGGCTTAATTTTTCTTTTGACAATAATTTTGACATCTGTCACCAAACCTGATGTTCATATTATTAAAGAATCATTCGCTCTTTCAATCTTGTTGAATGTTGTAGTAGGTGCAATGATTGGTTATATTGCTCAATTAATTTTATTGGCAGTAGACGCAGGTGGTGATATGGTAAACATGCAAATGGGCTTGTCTTCTGCTATGGTATTAGATCCTACAACTTCTTCTCAGGTGTCAATTGTCGGGAAGTGTTTTCAATTATTGGGATTGATTATTTTTATTCAATTAGGCGGGGTATATTGGCTTTTGACAGCTTTTATTCACAGTTTCCAAATATTTCCTCTTGATGCTACGTTAATCCCGTTACAGCAGCTTGTAAATATGGATTATATGGTGCAATTGTCATCAAATGTTTTGTTTATGGGATTGCAGATTGCATCTCCTATTTTGCTAGCAACATTAGGACAAGATATTATTTTAGGTGTAATCTCTAAGACAGCTCCGCAAGTAAACGTGTTCCAATTAAGCTTCTTATTCAAGCCTGTATTGGGTGCGGCAATTATGGTATGGATTTTGCCAATGCTTGTAAATATTATTTCTGATTACTTCTTATCTTTTTCAAAAATTATTTAAGATAGTCTTTGAAAAAATTCATATTTATTAATTCAGCTTCTTTTACCAAATCCTCTTCAATTACTTTGTCGATTTCTTTTTTATTTGGAAATGCATATGGGTCGAGGACAAAATTTGAGTAGCATTTTTTGTTGAATTGTGATTTTTTATGAAATAAATTAGGGACAATTTCTTTTACTTTGTAAGCTAGTCCGTAGTTAAGCAATGTTCCATATTTTTTTTGAGTTCTTTGATGATACTGTTTTATAAATACGTCATAATTTTGACTTAATTTTTGAATTGCAGGTGAGTCTTCAAGTGCTTTTTGTACTTTTGGGGTAACATTTTTAAAATAAAGTCCGTTAAAATTTTGCCTGTTATGTGTATTTTGAATTTCCATATCACGAATAACGTATGAACATGAAATTTTTTGCTATGGATAATAAAGTTCTATAATATCTGCTAAATCATACTGCCAATTTTTAAGTTGGTAAATTGTATTATGAGGCACTGTATTTTCAAGTTGTGCTAATACATTGTATAAAAAAATCTTTTTAACCGTAAAAAATAAACACCTGTCAAACTCCTCAGCAAAATCTAAAATCCAATAGATAATATAAAACATAAACCTTCTTTAAATCTAATTATAACTAACAATAATTATATTATAGCTAAAGCTAATTTATGTCAAATCTTTCAATAAAAGTCTATAATTTAATTATGATAGTAAATAAGTTAGATGACTTAATTTGGCAGTTTAGAACTACAGCAAAAGATATTCATATTAAAACAGGGATAAGTGAGGCAACGTTATCTAATATGCGTAGTAATAGCACTACAAGATATGATGCCAAGACACTTGATTTATTGTGCAAATATTTCAACTGCAAAGTTTCTGATTTGTTAGAGTTTACTCCTGATTAATCTTTAAATTTTTTACGAAATCGCCGATTGCAAATGCTTCGACTGTTCCTACAACGATTTCAAAATCTTTGATTTCTTCTTGCAGTTCATCTTTCATATGGGCAAGCAGACCCGGAATTATTATTTTGTGGTTTTTAACTTTGTTTGCAAAATCAAATTTTTTCAGAGTTTTTGCAACCATTTTAGCTGTAAATTTTTCTGCTGACCAAGCTGTCAAAACGCTCATACCTTCTGCTGGTGTAACGATTAGATAAGATGGAACAGGCAGACTTTCAAGTTCGTTTGCCACAGCAAAAAATGTAAGTGCAAAGTTAGTTGTCATAAATATTAATGAATTTTCATCAGGGTTGTTAAATTCATATATCTTTGACTCTACCTGTAATGGTTTTTGCGGGTCTGTAAAGATATTTTGTCTGAGCATCATTAGTGATGTTAAAAGGTTTTTATCAAAGTCTTCAAAAATAAGCATATTTGCATATTTGCAAATATAATATGATGCTTTAGCACAAAGCAGATTTAAATTCTCTGTGTGTTTAAAATATACGCAGACAGGATTTGAAAACTTTTCATCTTTTTCCAATACTGCTTTTTTTCTTATTTCAATCAATTCATTTGATGTGTTTGTAAAATCTGTATCATCAATTTCTTTTATTGAAAGTTTTTGGAATTCTTCATATGTAATACAATCAGGTAATGAGCCATTTTTTGTAATAATTAAATCAACTTTCAGGTGCTCATTTACTCTTGTAATTTCGAATTCTTTAACTTGGTTATATTTATCTTGCCAGTCAGGATTTGCAAGGTCAATTATTATCCCGATTGCAGTTTTGTTTATGAAAGTTTTTTCATGTCTGTAGAGTACGTTTTCTCCGCCAATTTTAACTCCGTTTATTTCAATAGTTTTTTGTGGTTGTTTAGAATTTTGTTCATAAATTTCTTTTAGGGTATCAGGGAGATATTTACATTTTTCTATTTCGATATTGTGCTTTGCAAGTTTCAAGGCGAAAGCCATACAGGTAGGACAGCCGCATTCTTTGCAGTTTGTATGTTCGGCTTTTTTTGCAGCAGGCAGATATTTGAATATTTGTAATCCTGAGAGTTCTGTCATTATTCAAGCTCCTTTAATGTTTTATAGCTTTGAGGATTTGTCAAAACTATATATTCTGCACCTGCTGCTTTTACAGCTGCAGCTGATGTAATTTCAAGATATAGTGAAAGGTCTTTATCTTTAGCTTCTTTTGTTTTAGCAGTCTCTACCGTTGCAAAAGATATAATAGGCATATTCAAATATTTATCACCGGATTTACCTTCGAGTTTAATTTTTTCCATTATGCTATATCCGTATTCAAACCCGTAGCCTAATCCTCCAATATCTGTGTCAATAAGAATTTTATCAATAGGTAATCCCATATCTGATGTTAGGATATTCATTTCTTTTGCTAAGTTTATGTCAATTGGAGTTCTAATAATTAGAGTATGATTTCCTTTTATAACATCAGGGACGATTTGTTTATAATTTTTTTCATTTGCAATCCCAATAATGCATTCTCTATCTATAAGTTTCATTAGTTCTGGTAAAAGCTTAGAATCTATTTCATCATCTCCAGAACCGATTAACATAAGAGGTTTATCAATAAAAGGAAGAAGCTCTTTAAAAGCTTCTATTCCTTTTTCTATATCTTCCGTAAATTTAAGACCTAAAATATCACAGTCTTCATTAATTTGATTTTTTGCCTCTTGGATAGGCAATTCAAGAATATATTTAACTTTGTCTTTCACTTTGTACTCTATCCATTATCTGTTGGAATTCATCTGAATCGATAGTTTCTTTATCAAGAAGTTCTTTTGAAATTGCTTCAAGCATATCTCTGTTTTCGCTCAAAAGTCTTTTAGCTTCTTCATATTTAGAATCTACAATGTTTTTCATCTCTTCATCAATTTCGAATGCAACTTGTTCAGAGTAATCTCTTTGGTGACCAAAATCTCTGCCCATAAATACGTTTTCTTGGTTTTTGCCATATGCCATGTTGCCTAATTTATCTGACATACCCCAAGCTGTTACCATTTTTCTTGCGATATTAGTTACGTTAATCAAATCTTGAGATGCACCTGTGCTTACTCTGTCTTTACCGTAAACGATTTCTTCAGCAGCACGTCCGCCTAATGATACTGTAATTTGTGCAAGAAGTTTTGCTTTATTTGTGTGAACTTTTTCATCTTTAGGTTTTGTCCAAGTTACACCTAATGCATATCCACGAGGGATTATTGATACTTTGTGTAATTCATCGGCATCTTTTAGTAATTTAGCTAAAAGTGCGTGACCTACTTCGTGATATGAAGTTAATTCTTTGTCTTCATCAGTCATTACTTTGCTTTTCTTTTCGATACCTGCGATTACTCTATCAATAGAATTATCAATATCGCTCATTGAAATTTTGTCTTTGTTATTTCTTGCAGCAAGTAGTGCAGCTTCATTAAGCAAGTTTTGTAAATCAGCACCTGTAAAACCTGGTGTACGTTTTGCAAGAGTTTTTAAATCAACTTCAGGTTCTAATTGTTTGTTTTTAGCGTGAACTTTTAAGATTTGTTCTCTGCCTCTTACATCAGGAGCATTGATGTAAATTTGTCTGTCAAATCTACCTGGTCTTAATAATGCGTTATCTAAAATGTCAGGTCTGTTAGTTGCAGCGATAACGATAATATTTGTATTTTCGTCAAAACCGTCCATTTCTACAAGTAATTGGTTAAGAGTCTGTTCACGTTCATCGTGACCGCCTCCCATACCAGCTCCACGTTGACGACCTACTGCATCAATTTCATCTATGAATATAATACAAGGTTGATGTTTTTTAGCTTGGTCAAACAAATCTCTTACGCGGCTAGCACCTACACCTACGAACATCTCTACGAAGTCTGAACCGCTTATTGAGAAGAATGGAACGCCTGCTTCACCTGCAACAGCTTTTGCCATTAATGTTTTACCTGTTCCCGGAGGGCCTACAAGAAGTACGCCTTTAGGAATTTTTGCTCCTAATTTAATGTATTTGTCTCCGTTTTTCAAGAAGTCAACGATTTCTTCAAGTTCTTTTTTCTCTTCATCAATACCTGCAACATCTTTGAAAGTTGTTTTAACTTTGCTGTCAAGTAACATTTTAGCTTTACTTTTTCCAAAAGACATTGCTTGAGAACCGCCAGCTTGAATACTTTTTGCCATTACTGCTAAAAATACGATAAATAATATCGGAAGTAACAAGTAGCTTAGTGCGTTGCCTAAAAGTTTAGATGAATCAGTTGCACGAGTTACCTTAACATCAGCTTTTGATTCGCTTAATCTATGCATTAAGTCTGGATCGAAAGCTGGGATTAAAACTTTATATTTTATTGTTTGAGGTTTCTTTTCTATTGTTCCAAAAGGATTTTCAGCACTTGGAGCAAGTGTTTTTACTGTTTTTTCTTCTTGTGCTTTTGGTTGAGCTTTTGGGGTTGCGATTAAAAAGTCGTCTGCTTTTTCTACGGTTTGAAATTCATCATTATTCAATTTTTCAATAAAGTTTGAATATGAAATTTCTTGAATTTTAACTGCAGGTTCTGATAGGAATACAGAAGATGCAAAAAGTATTATTACAATCGCTAGGACAATATACATTCCCGTAGTTTGACTTTTATTCATTAGATGACCTCTCACTTTCTTTAAAACGTAAGTTTATTATAACTTAAAAATTCAAAAAATTCTATATATTACAGGTTAACATATTAGCAAAATTATTTATTTTTGACTTTTATTTTTAGAATAGAAAATTTGAGGAAAATTTTTATGGCAATTATAACTAAATTAATTTCAAGAATTGATTCAGCTCCGATTGGAACAACCGTTAATACAATCTTAAAATCAGGCACTAAAGTAAGTATTACTAAATTGAGTAAACCTGATACTATTGAAATTGTAAGACAACGACCTCACAATGATTGTATTAAAACTATATTGAAAAAATTTAAAGGAGTATATCAGCCTAAAAAAGTTATAGAAGAATATCGTTTTGGAATTGTTACAATAGAATATAAAAAAGATGGTTCAAGATTAGTAAAGTTAAGAACTGTTGATAAAAATGGGACAGCGCATTCCGAAAATAATGGATTTTTTAAAACAATATTAGAAGAAAATCTTTATTCAAAAGGGGCAGTTATCCATTCTTATCAAAAAGCAAAGCGAATCCCTCTTAATGAAAGAAATGCCAGTATTAGTTTTTTAGAACATTTAGGTATTATACGTAAAAAAAATAGGTATACTGCTCCAACTTTTGATTATGCTCTTAAGCAAGATGATATATATGTGGAAGCAGATTTGAAGAATTGTAAAAAAAATATTTAATATTGAAATCTCTCTTTTGAAAATTTTTTTATATATTCAAGAGAGAGATTTTATATGAAAATAATTAATTTTGAAACTATTAAAGAAAAAGTAAACAAATTAGATTCAATGGCTAATGTTGATATGACTAAACCTAACAGTATTTTCCCACATAAAGATGATGATAACAGAACTGTTGCTGAAAAAATGCAAAAATTCTTTGAAGTAGCTGATGGAGAAAATCCTTCTTGGAATGTCTAGATTTGATCAACAGAAATTGCTGTAATACCTGAATTTCTGGCACTGTCCATAACTTTTACCATTGCCCCGTGAGAAGAATCCGCATCGGTTCTAATCATCAAACCGTCAGGGTAATTTGAAGCTTGGGATTTTATTGTGCTTTCTAATTTATCAGCAGGAATTTCTGTCCCGTCTAAATAGAATTTATCTCCTGCATCAACCATTATTGTCATAATTTTGGTTTCTTTTTGCTGTTGTTCTTGAGCAACATTTTCAGGAACGGTTAAATTTAGTCCCTGCTGATCAAGCATTGGAGCTATTACCATCATAATGATTAACAGAACTAAAAAGATATCTGTCAAAGGTGTTATATTTATTTCATTGAATGTGTCACGATTTCTGCTCATTTTATTTACCTGCGTCTGGTTGATTTTTCTTCTAAATCTTTTTGTTCTTTTTTACTTAGAGGTTCACCTGCAACGATTAGTTTTTTATATTCTGCATCTTGTGCTGAATTCATAATTTCCATAATTTTTGCACTTTTAACTCTTTCATCTGCTTTTACAACAAGTTCAGGTTTTTCAAGCTGAGCTTTCAGTGTAATTAATTCATTGGTTAAATTATCTTCAGTTACAGGAGTTCCGTTCAAATACATTTTCCCTTCTTTTGTTACTGAAACAGTAGCATTTTTCTGTTCAATAGAAATTCCGCTGTTTATTTCAGGAACAGTAATAGAACTGTCATTTGATTGGAAAGTCGGTGCGACAACCATCATTATGATTAACAGAACTAAGAAAATATCTGTCAACGGAGTTATATTAATCTCTGTAAATAGAGCTTCTTTCCCTTTGTTGGTTTTCATTCCCATTTTTTGTGTCGCTTACGGCAATATTTTTACCGTAATCTCCTTTCTTTTTATAATGAAATGTTTGCATTACTTGGAGTTGTTGATTCGTCGTTAGAATCTACAAAACTTAAGAATAATAATTTGATTAATTGGAAGTCATCTTCATATCTTTTTACGATTGATTGGAAAGAGTTATAGAAGATAACTGCCACTATCGCAACACCAAGACCGAATGCTGTAGCAATCAATGCTGATGCAATACCTGATGCAACTGCTGCTGATTGGTTCCCTTGAGCTGCTAAATCTTGGAATGTAAAAAGAATTCTTACAACAGTACCAAACAAACCTAAAAATGGTGCTACACCACCGATTGTACCTAAGATAGTTAAGTGGCTTTCAAGTTTTCTTGATGCTAATGATGCTGCGATATCAAATGATCTTGAAAAACCATTTTTTTGTTCAGAGAAAATTCTAACAGCCTCTTCTGTTACTTCTCCGATTACACCGCCACATTGAATTGCAAGATTTTGAGCACCTTCAAGATTATTTTTAACAAGTTCCTTTTGTAATCTTGGAATAAATAGCACAACATCTCTTTTGTTTTTCTTGTAGTAAGAAAATCTGTTAATAACAACACCTACTACCAATATTGAACATACCAAAATTGGTAATAATACCGGCCAATCCATTTGAATTGATTTCCATAATAGTTCCATAATTTTATCCTCTTTTTTTCATAATGTTATTTACGTTTTTATTTTTAGTATCCTGATGCTCCAAATACGTTGTAGTCAAATGTAAATTGGATATCAATACTTGAATTTTTGTATTCAGCAGGAAGTGGTCTGAATGGTGCTGTTGCCTGTACTGCATTTATTGCCGCTTTATCTGCTGCTGGAAGCCCAGAAGATTTAAATACGCTACAAGATAATAATCTTCCGTCTTTTGCTATTTTGAACAGTAAAACAACTCGTTTACTTTCATTTCCTTTTGGCGGATCCCAGTTCATTTTGATACGTCTTTGCAATTCTCTCATGTATGGACCAAAGTCAGGCTCTCTAATTGCATCAATACCTGGTCTGCCGTTTGGATTTCCAGGTCCTGGATTTCCATATCCGCCAGTTCCTCCTCCGCCGCCTTTAGCAAGTTTGCTGCCAGAACCTCCTGTTGGAGCTAATGATGGAGCTGGTGCATATCTACCACTGCCAGATGAAGTGCTTCCGCCACCTCCACCGCCTTTAGCAGATGAACCTGAGCCACTGATTGGCCCTGTAGAATATCTGCCGCTACCAGTACCTCCTTTAGGAACCGGAACTGTAAATGCCGATGATGGTTTTGCAGTTGGTCTTGGTGTTGTCGGAGGTTTTATAGATGGTCGTGCAGTTGGTGGAGCCGGTTTTGCCATCTGTGGGGCTTTAGGTCCTGGGGCTGGTTGACTAGTTGCTTTTTTAGGAGCTGGCGCCGGTTGAACCTGCTGAGTTACTTGCTTTACAATTTTTTGTAAAGGGTTTTGAGGTGCAGCTTGTTTTTTAGGAGCAGCTTTTGCCGGAGCTGGTTTTGCCGCTTGTTGTGGTGCTCCTGGTGATGGTGAAGGCATTGACACTTTTCTTTTTGGATCGTGGTGTCCACCTGCACGAGAATTGATATCTGCACGATATGGTGTCTTTTTATTTATAGGAGTTTCTTCTTTATCTACAAGTACGAATTCTATATCATTTACTTTAGGTTTTGGTTTTTCAAAAATCTTGAATGTAATTCCCATAAATGAAAGAATTAACAATACTAATGTCCATACACCTATAGCAGTCGGGTGAAGAATTGCTGAAATCAAAATTGATTTTTTCAAGCTTATGTCTTCATCATCTTTTAAGACTGCCGGTGTTGTATAACTTGATTGTTCTTCAAGTTCATCTTCTAAAAAATTATCTGTATACTTTCCTAATAGTGACATTATTTTCTTTTATACGGTTATTTCCCGTATGCTCCCCTATCTTTATCTAATCGCTTTATAATTTTATTTTAAACCAAAAATAAAATTATTACCCGATGTACTAATAATTGTTGTTAAACATTGTTGGATTTACAGTAATCGGTTGGGTAAGTACTAATTCAATTGCAGAATTCGCAGGAATTTCAACGTCGTTTCCTTTATCCCAAATTGATTTTACAAGTCCGCCACCTGCACCTACTGCTGTAGCTAGTGCAGTGCCTTTACCTATATCTCCGCCTGCTAGTGGTGATATAATTACCCCTGCAAGTGCCCCTGCCCCTGCTCCAACTGCTAAATCTTTTCCATAATCTTTAGCTACATCCATTTTTGTTCCGCCAATTAAAACACCTGTATTGTCGTTTGTTTTTATTACTGCGGAAATTGGAATTTGAATGCCGTATGGAGTAACAATTTGAGTAAATCTTACTAATAATTTCCCATTCATACTGCCATGTTTCGCTTTTGAAACTTCAAGTACAGAACCTGTAATTGAGCTGCCTGCAGGAGCAATTAAATTTCCATTATAGTAAAAATCTGAGCCTAGTGCTAATGTTACATTTTGCCCAAGAGTTAAATTTGCAGAATTTAATGGAGTTGTTACTACTGCTGGAATACTTTGTCCTGCAGGTACAGTAACAACACTTCCTTTTAGAGTTTGATTCCCGCTTACAGTTTGTGTTGGGTAATAATTCTGTTGATATGAAGGTGCTGGGTTATTTTGGCTATAACCAAAGTTTGGTGCTGCATAAGATATGCTTGTTGATAAAACCAATGCAGTTGTCATAAATAATCCAAATGTTTTTTTCATAGTTTACCTTTCTTCTTATTTTAATATTCTTACTATTTTAATTTATAACCTATATTAAGTCAATTTGTAACAGTATGAGTTACTATAGCCGGAGCTGTCAAAATTATTATTTCATTTGAGCCCGTTGGGATTACAGTATGATTTCCCATTTTTCTTTCGTAGGAAGGGCGTAATTGTATTGTAGTCCTTTTTACTCTTTGTTGTCTTTGTGCCATTTTTTCATATTTTACAGGTTCTGATATTTCTCCTCCAAATAGGTTGTTATTTGAAGTATATAAATAGCCCCTTATAGGAGTTTCATATCCGTCTGAATATATCATTTTGCTTATTCTGATTTTCATTGCGGCATTTGTGCCAACAACTGGTGCGTTTATTTTTTCTATGTAACCGTAAAATTCTGTATCTTTTGGAATTATATTTGTATCGTGCATATACAAATCATTTGTTGCAATAAATTTTACTTTATAGCCTTCTGAACAAGTCTGTGTAGATATTTCCTGTGTATTCATAACAGGAATAAATGTACCTTGTGGAATTGTTATTTCACTATAATCCCGCATTTCTAATTGTATATTAGGAATTTCTGCTGATTTGACACAAGGTGTTATTAATAATAAGCCAAATAATATAAGTATTTTTTTCATAATTAATATTATAACAGTTTTTTCTGTATTATCAATATAACGAATTTTTATTATGTAAGTTCATTTTGACCTGCTTTTAAATATTACAAATGTAAATATTTTAAATTTTTATGCAATTTTTTTATGAACAAATACTTTATATACATGTAGTGTAGTAAAAAGGTGAATTATTGTGTTTAGTGCAGTAGCATCAGGAATATTTGCATATAGAAATGCCGATAAAACCAAAAATGGTGATATTGGTCGTGGTGCTGTGACATTAGGTCAGACTGCAGGACTTGTTCAAGAAGTTGCAAAATATGATGGTTTAGCTGCTAATGCTGCAAGAAGTACGTTGAGTGTATTTTCTGATTTAGCAAAACAAAATAAGGCTTTTGAATATGCAGGAAAAGTTACAAAATTTGCTATAGATAATGTAAATCCTTTGATTTGTGCCTCAAGTGTGATAAAAACTGCTATGGCTGAGGATAAAGTAGGAACAGGGATTACTGAAGCCGCTGCTTTATCTGCAATGTTTGCAGGTGAAGGTATGGTAAAAATGTATTATGACAAAGTCGCAAATTCTAATGAAGTTAAATCAGGAATGAAAAAATTAGCTGATAAAAAATTTATGAAACCTGTATTTGAGTATGT
>CAUDIU010000046.1 GCA_958449715.1 uncultured Clostridium sp.
ATATAACTTACGCTTTTGGAATAGAATTAGCAATAATTTCCATTTCATCCAAAGATGCATATACAGCGTGACATCCACAATCTACATACAAGATTTGACCTGTTGTACCTGTAGACAAATCAGATGCTAAGTATAAACCAGCTTTACCAACATCTTCCAATGAAACATTTCTTCCAAGAGGAGCTTTTGCAACTGCAGCTTTAAGCATTTTATCAAATCCTGAAATACCTTTAGCAGCAAGAGTTTTAACAGCACCAGCTGAAATACAGTTAACTCTAACACCTTTTTTACCTAAGTCAGCAGCTAAGTATCTCATTGAAGATTC
Source organism: uncultured Clostridium sp. (assembly GCA_958449715.1). Lineage (GTDB taxonomy): Bacteria > Cyanobacteriota > Vampirovibrionia > Gastranaerophilales > Gastranaerophilaceae > Stercorousia. Next base: position 326 of record CAUDIU010000046.1, read on the forward strand.
TAACGCAGCTTTTGCAACGCCCATTACATTGTAGTTAGCTACAACATATTCAGAACCTAAATATGTTAGAGCAAATACTGAAGCACCTTCATTTAAAATAGGTTCAGCATGTTTACACAATGAAATTAAAGAATAAGCACTTACACCTAATGCTAAATCCCAACCAGCTTTTGATGTATCAATAAATCTACCTTGTAAATCTTCTTTAGCAGCAAAAGCAACCGCATGGATTACAAAGTCTAATTTTCCATATACTCTTTCACATTCTTTGAATACAGCTGCAACTTCATCTTCTTTTGTTACATCACAGCTCATAATAACTTTAGCATTCATATCTTCAGCTAAAGGTCTTACACGTTTTTCCATAGCTTCACCAGCGTATGTAAAAGCGATATCAGCACCAGCTTCAAATAATTGTTTTGCGATAGCATAGGCAATTCCATGAGTATTAGATACTCCGAAAATAACACCTTTTTTACCTTCCATTAGTTTCATAATTATTTCTCCCTCTTTAAATGAACTAAAATACTAGATTAATTCTAACAAAAAAATATTATTAAAGCAAACATTTTAAATTGTTAACAATTGTAACAACATGCAAACATGCTGAAATCAAGAGAAACAGGAAGTTTTTATATATTTAAGAGAGATTAACAAGCAGGAGAGCTATGGGCGTTTCAAACGTATACAATCAAAGTAAAATAAACGCAATAAAGCTTAATCTTGGAGCTCAAGCCAAGCAAGCTTCAGCAAATAAACCTGCGTATATGCAAATGACAGGATCAATTTTTGATGCTCCTGGTGTTAAGAATTCTGCATCTGCAACGGCAAATTCACTTAACGATTTAAATACAAGCAAAAGTTTAAGTGAATTAAATGCTTCAGGAGAAACAACCGGAAGTAACAAATCTTCAACTGAAGATATTAAATCTATTGACAATGCTGCTGACGGAAAAGCTGCAGCTGCAAGCGCAGAAAAAAGTGCTGATGAAGTTGAAGGATTAACAAAAGACACACAAAATGACCAAAAAACAGTTGAAAAATATGATTCTGATGCTCAAAAATTAGAAAAACAAATTGAAAAAGATGATAAAAAATTCCAAACACAATTAAAAAAACAAGAAAATGATTTAAAAAAAGATAATCAAAAATTACAAAAATTAGTAAAAGAAACTGAAGAAGCACAAACAGAAGTTGATAACGCACAAAATGAATTAGATTCACTACTAGGTTCTGCATCTTTTTCAATTAATAGAGATCCAAATAGCGGAGAAACAACAAATCCAAACCAAGATAGAATTAACGAATTACAAACTATAATTGGTGCGAATGTAACTCTACTTCAAAGCAATGGACAACAAATTTATTCATTACAAAGAAGTTCATCTAGAACAATAACAAAAATGAATAAAACAAATGCTAATTATATAAAAGTAAACCAACAAAATTCTAAAGCAATAACTCAAAATCAATCTAAGACAGACAAAGTTATAGAAACTGCAACAACAATTGAACAGATTAGTGCATTAGTTTCACAAACAGGTCAAGCTGTAAATCTTGCTGGTAAAGGCTTAGTTGCACTTGGAGCAAGTATGAGTTGGGCATTTGGTGCTGGTGCAGCATTAATTGCCACTGGTAATGTAATGCAAAAAGTTGGTACAGTTGTTGAAATGGTTGGAAACTATGGACAAATGGCTGCTAATATTACTAAAACTGCAGCATATGCAGCTGACGGCAATTTAGCAGGAGCATTAACAAGTGCAGCTAGTGCAATTCAAACAGGAGCTGCAGCTGTTAATTCAACTAAAAATCTAGGTAATACATTTGAACAAATAAATGAACAAGCAAATCAGGCTACTCAAAAATTAACAGCAAATACAGTAGCAAGACAAACAGTCAACGATACCATCGAGAAAGAAGGTATGGAAGGACTCGGAGGCATGAGTAAAAAACAAGCTAGAAAATCTGTAGCTTCTCAACTTCAAGCAAAAATGGCAGATCCTAATTCAGGAATAACAACTAACGCTAAATGGGCAAAAGGCCAATTAAATGACTTATCAGAGCAATTAACAAGTGCTTCTCCAGATGGTACAAGTATTGCTCAACAGGCTTTAAATAGCAGTAAAACTCAGTTTGCAGATGCCGTTACTTCTGCCGGCGGAACAATAAAAGACGGTGTTGTTGGCGGACTTGATAAAAAAGCAAAAAAAGCAATAAATGAGCAAGTTAAAACAGGATTTACTAACACTGCAACAAATACAGTCAAATCAAGCAAAAAATTTGACTGGGGCAAATTAGCAAATGGCTTACAATCTACAGCTGCAAAACTAGGTTCTCAAAACACTCAACAAACACCAACTACAGCAAATAAAGGTCCTGCACCTCAATGGGATTTAAGCCAAGATAGCAGATTCCAAAAAATATACAATTCAAATAGACGTTATGCATAAAAAAAGAGTTTAACAATATTGTTAAACTCTTTTTTTATCATTTTTATAATTAATTCATATAAGATAAATCATTAGCCTTATTTCTTGCAGCAGTTTGTTCTTCTAACATTATATTCATATATAATATTTTGTTTGCTGTAGCTTGGTCTAGGTTAATAAATTCTGCACCAGCTCTTCTGTCATTTGCTGATACAATTTTAACATCTGCATTGATATTTAAGTCACCATATGATATTTGAACTGGAACAACATCTCCAACTTTTAAATCATTATGATGGGTTACAGCAATACCACCTCTTGAGATATCCAATAATGAATCTATTTGAGTATTTTCTGCAAGTTGAACAGGATTTCTGCTATCCATTGTACTAAATCTCATATATTGACGCTTATCTATTGAGTTAACATTATAATCTACAACTCTTTGTTTATAAGCATATTTACCCATATCTTCATCTGAAATATCAGAATCAGTATCACTGTCAGTATCAACATCAGAATCAGAGTCAACATCGGTATCAGTATCTACATCCGTATCAGTGTCTACATCAGTGTCTGTATCAACATCGGTATCAGTATCTACATCCGTATCAGTGTCTACATCGGTATCAGTGTCAACATCAGTGTCAGTATCAACATCGGTATCAGTATCTACATCCGTATCAGTGTCAACATCAGTGTCAGTATCAACATCGGTATCAGTATCTACATCCGTATCAGTGTCAACATCGGTATCAGTGTCTACATCAGTGTCAGTATCTACATCGGTATCAGTATCTACATCGGTATCAGTGTCAACATCGGTGTCAGTATCTACATCGGTGTCAGTATCTACATCGGTGTCGGTATCTACATCGGTATCAGTGTCTACATCGGTATCAGTGTCTATATCGGTATCAGTATCGACATCGGTGTCGGTATCTACATCCGTATCGGTGTCTATATCTGTATCAGTATCTACATCGGTATCGGTATCTACATCCGTATCGGTGTCTATATCTGTATCAGTATCTACATCCGTATCAGTATCTGTATCAATATCCGTATCAGTATCTGTATCGGTATCAATATCTGTATCGGTATCAGTATCTGTATCTACATCGGTATCGGTATCTGTGTCAATATCAGTATCAGTATCAGTATCTGTATCGATATCGGTATCTGTATCGGTATCAACATCTGTATCAGTATCTACATCGGTATCGGTATCTGTGTCAATATCGGTATCACTATCACTATCTGTATCTAGTGGAGTATCATAATAATAGTTTCTTTCATCTTCATCTCGACCAATAGCTGTTACATCCTCAGGCCTTACAGGCTTTGCAGTTATTTCAATATTATTACCATCTACTGGTTTTGTTCTGTCATCTTCCTCTGTATAAAAACCATCTTTTCCTTGAGATATATGTTTACCATCAACATATACATTATCAGAAGTAATAGTTAATTTACCATCATCCTGCAATCTTCCATTCTCAACCGTAACTTTTGAATCTGCTAATGATGGATCAATTCTTGTTCCTTTATTTATATCTAATGCAGTCAAGTCAACATTTTTAGGTTTTATATTGCCATTTGGTCCATAATAATCTTGAGGAGTATAAGGAACAGAGCCTAAATTTTCTATATTTAATTCTGCACCTCTTGTAACAACTTTTATATCTTTTGCTGCAGTAATTTCTCGAATATTAGTATTTCCAGAAAATTCAGCATTAATACTTCCTTCTCGAGAAATCATTGTACAAACATTTGTTTGTGTATATTTATCATCTAAACCTTTAATATTAATATCATTTATTGCTAATACATCCATTCCACCATTTTTATCAGTTTGGTTAAATGTTAGTTTATTATCTGAAGCTCCAATCTTATTACTTGAAATCATAGAAATTGAAGTACCTTCAACATTCGCAAGAGAAGGATCTGAAGCTGCATTCAATAAAGATCCAGATTTTCCGTTTTCATCATAATCAGATATTAATATTACACGTCCATCAGCTTTGATTCTGTCAATATTCATATCAGAACCGCGACTAGCCATATTAATTACATAATTATTTCCAGAACCTTTAGTATCAGTTGTAGTCGCCTTAATTTTTCCACCTACATTGATATTAATAGATTTATTAAAGTCTCTTGAATTAGGATCGACTCCTGTACATGCGCCATCAGCACAATTTCCTACACCTTTTCCAATTGTACCATCTTTGACTTCTATATTTAAATTTTTATCAGCTTTAATTAAATTCGCAGTAGTTCCATAATTTAATAAACTACCATTATCAATTTTAATATTAACATCACCAGTTGATGCTAAATAATCTTTTCCAGTTTTGTCACCAAGTACAACATTTGAATTTTTATTATTTATGTTAATACCATTTGCATTTACATTTCCTAAAACATTAATTCCATTTGCACCAGTATTATTAATAGTAACTGAATTTGTGCTATTTGAAATTAATGCACCATTTGCAACTTTAACACCATTTTTCCCAATATTAGTAAGTGTTGTATTTCCATATGAATTGTTAACTTTACCATTTACAACGATTCCATCATTACCGGAATTTGCAACTAACAATTCACCATTTTTGTTATTTAATAAGCCAGTAGAAGCAATTAAAACTCCAGATCCTGTATTATCAACTAATAATTTACCATTTTGGTTAATCAATGAACCTGAAACGTTTACAGCACCATTGCTATTTACAAGCAATGTATCACCATTTCCGTTAATTGAATTTCCTGCTACATTAATCCCTTTAGAACCGGAATTATTGATTTCAATATTGCCCTTACCAAAATTTTTCATAGTACCAGCAATATTTGTTCCACCATCTGCACCGTATGATTTAATAATAATACTTCCATTATCATTCGCAAATTCATTTGCTGGATTTAGATTATCAGTATTTACAAGCTTATTAAATAAATTTTCAGCCTGAACATTTGAAAGGATTTTGGTAGAATCTTTTACTCCAGACATCATAAGCGCATTATCTGTAATATTTACATTTGCAGCATTTATATCTATAACATTTCTTGCTAAAACTTTTCCATCAATTTGTACAGTACCAGTACCAGGTACACTTAATCTTGATTCATAATCTTGAATTAAAGAAGGTCTTGAAAGATCGCTCTTATATTTTTCATAAGCTTGACTATCAGGAGTCATTATTGATAATGACCCAACATTAAGAACACCGCTTGAGCCAACAACCATACCGTTAGGAGATACAAAAACAACATTTCCGTTAGTAAAATCGCCAGCTTTATTTACTGAGTTTACAATACCTTGTATATTAATTTGATTATCAACTAAATTTACAAAAGTAGATATATCTTTACCACTTGTACCATTATGGAATATTAAATTCGCAATATCACCTTGACTTAAATCAAAATCAAGATATTTTCTAAAACCAATATCCCCATTTATTGCAGTTGGATCTATATTATAAATTCCGTTATTGCCTTCTACTCCAGAAATATTAGTAGCTAATACCTGCAAACAAAATGACTGTTGTAAAAAGAAACAAAAGGTCAAGGCAGATGCTACTACTTTTCTTTTTCCAGCTTTAACCCTAATCATATCTACTTTATCCTTTCAATTTTTCTTAATTCTAGTTTTATTATATTAACAAGAGAGTATGCGTTTTTCTATTCATTATTACAAATAATTAATAAATACGCATAATTAGATTTAAATATAAAATTGAAAAAGATTTTTTGTTGCTAGTATATTAACAATTGTAAATATGTTTTCTATTGTTCTTTACGTTTCATAATAGTTTTAGCAAGCCACCAGTAACAAATATAAAACACAAACATTAAAGATAACATTTCTGCTAATGCCGGCAAAAATAAGAATTTATTAAATAAAACAAACAATATAATTGCAGGAACAAAAGAAATAAACATTCTATTAAAAATTAATTTAGGATAAATTAATCTTAATCCAGGTAATACAATAATTACACTAAGAAGAAAATATAAAAAGTTTGCAATCAATGTAGCCATGCCAACACCAATTAGTCCATATTTTGGAATTAACAAAATATTTAATACTACATTAGCAATTCCTGATGTTAATTTAATCACAAAATCAATATAAGTTTTGTTAGCCAAATGATATTGAAGAGTTGTATAATCTGTTAAAGCCATAAAAAATGTCCCAAATGCAAAATACGGAATTAACTTAAATGCAACTAAAAATTTATCATTTGAAGAAAGCATTTGAACATAATCAACTGAATATAAAGATATTACCGTAATCACAGGCAAAGCAATCAAAACATAATAACCAGTAAATCTAGATATTAAAGGTCTTACATCTATTTTTTCTTCATACATATTTATAATTCTTGGAATAGCTGCAACTGTAATGATGGAAAAAATCGTCATCAACAATGGCAATGTAAGTCCATAAGCAACACCTACAATACCAACTTCGGAAAATCCATGAATACTATTCATAATAAATTTATTACTTTGATTTATAATCCAAGCACTCAAAGATGTTGCGGCAATAGGAATACCATATTTCATAATTGGAAAAACAGAAGCCCATTCTATTTTTTGCAATTTAAACCAAGATAAAATATTACTTTGATAAATTAATAAAATATCAATTAGAGAAATTGAAACCCCCATACCTAAAAGCAAAGCAATTGCCCCTAAATGGAAAAATTTTACAAAAAATATTGATAATAAAATTGTCAAAAACTGATTTACAATAGTTGATAATGTAAAAGACATTGACTTTAATTGTGCCCGCAAAAGCTGAAACAACAGAGCTCTTATCGCAACAGGAATTATCAATACAAGAATTGCTAAAAAATACTTCACAGGAATATGGAAAAATTCATAAAAATTATGCCTGAATGTCAATGCCAAAACAAACATTAAACAGATATTTGTAACCAACATCGTAACTAATGTTGTTAAATATTTAGGCATATCTTGCATCATTTGATGATGCTTGAAAAATCTTAAACCGGATAATCCCACCCAATCAGAAAATATAATACATAAGAATGATAAAACAGCAATAGATAAAGAATAAAGTCCATATTGATCTGGAGACAATAAACTTGTATACACTGGAACTATAATTGCATTACCCAACATACCAATTATTTTTGAAGGTGAATATTTCACCATATCTCTAAATATAGCTTTTAACTGCTCTTTTTCTACTTCTCTGTTTTCTACAAATTCCATTCTTAACCCTACTAATAAATTTTTTAAATTATACTACACATTATTAATCTTGTAAAATTCCAAACAAATCGTAATCATCAGAACGATTAATCAAGACATTTTCAATATCACCTGGAACTACAGGTTTTTCTGATGTAGCATAAACCATACCATCAATTTCAGGTGCATCATGTTCTGATCTCATAATTACAACACCATCATCTGTATATCCTTCAACTATACAAGGAATGACTTTGCCAATGTATGATTCATTTACTTCTTTTGAAATTTTCTTTTGCAATGTCATTAATTTTTTATGTCTTTGTTTTTTGATTTTGGCAGGAACTTGATCTTCCATTGAATAAGATACTGTATTCTTTTCTCTTGAATACTCAAAAACTCCCATTTTTTCAAATTTCATACGTTTTACAAAATCATATAATTCTTCAAACTGCTCATCAGTTTCCCCCGGATAACCGACAATAAATGCAGTCCTAATTGCGACATTAGGGATCTTGGTTCTTATCTTATTTATTAATTTTTCATAGTCCATAACTGGTCTGCGCATAGCTTTTAAAACTTCTGCATTACTGTGCTGTAATGGCAAATCAATATATTTAGCAACTTTATCTAATTTAGCTATTGTGTCAATTAATTCATCAGACATTTGAGATGGATATGCATACATAATTCTTATCCAGCCAAGACCATCTATTTTATTTAATTCTTCTAAAAGTTGAGGCAAAGCTTGCTTGCCGTATAAATCAATTCCATAACTTGTAGTATCTTGTGCAATTAAAACAATTTCAGTCACACCTTTATCAACAAGACTTTTTGCTTCTTCTACAATATTTTCAATAGTTCTTGAATGATATTCGCCTCTAAGATTTGGTATAATACAATATCCGCAATGATAGTTACATCCGTCAGCAATTTTTATATATGAACTTGCACCTACTGTAATTTGCTGTCTGTCAATATTTTCAGGATATATATAATCTGGTTTTTCTGAAACATGTTCTGAATATTTTTTATGATTTGCAACATGTTCTACAACATCTACAATTTCTTTTATATCAGAAGTTCCAATCATACCTGAAATTTCAGGAATAGCTTTTTTTAATTCACTTTTATATTTTTGAGGCAGACAACCTGTTACAATAACTTTTTTCCCATCATTAACAAGTTGCAGAATAGATTGCACTGATTCTTTTTCAGCATCATGAATAAAGGAGCAGGTATTTACGACAACAATATCTGCGTCATTTTCATCTAATGTTACCTGATGCCCATTCTGAGCTAAAAGACCAAGCATTAATTCACTGTCTACTAAATTTTTTGCACATCCGTGATTTAACAAAGCTATTTTCATATAATTTACCTCTTTGTTAATCACTTTATCATGAATATACGATTTTGTAATCTCTAAAAAGGTAATCAACTATAATATTTTCTACTATTTTACGGAAGAAATCTTAGCTTTTATACCTTGTTTTATTAATATGTTTATTAAGCCTTGAGGAAGTTTTGATACTATTTCAGCGACTTTCGCATCATAACCTACAGTATAAGAAGGTTTTGGTCTATCCATTTTATCAATTTTTAAAATTAAATCAACAACCTTACTTACACTTAACCCCTTGGTTCCATTTTTATGAGCATTAGCCACCATATATTTCATTTCTTTATCATAGCCTGTGCAATTATTAATAGCATCTTTATTTAATTCAACAGACTTATCCCAAAGAGGTGTTGCAATAACTCCTGGTTTTACTGAAATTACGTTAAGATTTGATTCTACAGCCATTGCGTTAAATAAAATATCAAGAGCTCTTTTCGATGCACAATATGGAGCTACAAAAGGAAAAATTCCAAAACTTGACATTGAACTTATATTAATTACTTTCGAATTTTCTTTTAATAATGGTAATAGTTTTTGTGTTAAATCAAGATGAGAAAAAGTATTTACTTCAAACTGTTTTCTTATATTATCGACAGGTATTTTTTCCATAACACCTGCTACTACGCAACCTGCAACATTTATTAACGTATCCACACACTCTGTTTTAGATTTTATAAAAGCAACAGCTTGAGAAATAGACTCTTTCCTTTCCATATCAATATAAAAAGGAATAGCTCCAACACGTTCTATATCTTCAACATACTTTTCATTACGATAACCTGCAAATACAATATTATCTTTTACCAGAGAATTAAGCAAAGCTTTCCCGATACCAGATGTTGCACCTGTGATTACATAAGTTTTTTTCATTCATCCACCTTATTAATCTGACATATAAGAACTGAACAATGGTAAGTATAGAGCTAATGCCAATACTAATACGATACTACCAATTACAATAAGCATTATCGGTTCAATCATCTTGGTCATTGTATCGATAATCGCATCGAGTTTTTTATCAATAAATGCTGTAGCTTGTAATAACATATCTCCCAAACGACCTGATTGTTCACCAGTTGCAATCATAAATAAAATCATCTTAGGCATTACACGGGTTGATCTCAATGCTACAGACAAATGCTGACCTTGTTGTACTTTCAAAGTTGCAGTTTCTACTTTAGTTTTTAATGTATGGTTCGTCAATGTAACATTCGCAAGATACAAACATTCAATAATTGGAACACCGGCATCATATGCTACTTGCATAACGGCTACAAAGTTCGCAAAATTTGAATACTGAATCAAATCTGTTAATAACGGAACTTTTAATACCCATTCATCAATCTTTCTTTTACTTGGTTGCCATTTCATAATAAAAGTGAAAAATCCGGCAATAGAACCCAATATAATCGGAACAAAAAACCAATATGTTTTTAAGAAAATACCTGCACTCATTAATGTTGCAGTAATCCAAGGTAATTCTTTACCCATTCCGTCAAACATTTCTTTAAATACAGGGAATACAAACATCAACATAACAAGTACAATAATTACAGCCAAAACAATTACGAACATCGGATACATCAATGTACCAATAACTTTACCTCGAATGTTTGCTTCTTTTGTCAATAATTCTAACAAACGCTGTAATGTTTTTTCCAATTCACCGGAATCTTCACCAGCTTTTACAAGACCGATATAAATTTGTCCAAATTGATCCGGATATTTTGCAATTGTATCAGCGAATGTTGCACCACCCATAATTTGACGACGCAACTCTTTTGCTACAAGTCTAACTTTTAATTTTGCCGCATCATTTTCAATAAACATCAATGATTCAATAATAGGAATACCTGATTGCGCCAGAATTTGTAAAGTTGATGTAAAATCCATTCGATCCTGAAGACCTAACTTCTTAATCTTACCGGCTTTTACATCCTTTTTTTCTTCTTTTTCATCCCCTTTACCTTTTTCTTCATATACTTTTGTAGGGATAAAACCAAGTTTTCGGATACTTTCACGAGCTTCTCTTAAATCAGCTGCGTCAACTTTTCCTTTAACAATATCTTTATTATTTTTTAATGCTATATAACTATATATTGTCATTTTTGCTCCTATTCATTAACAACCCCTAGAACTCTTACGAATTCGTCAATAGTTGTCATACCGTTTAATATATGAGAAAAACAAGATTGGTGTAATGTTCTCATACCATTTTTTACAGCAGCTTCTTCGATTTCTAAATCATGCGCTCCCATTGCTACCAATCGCTTAATTTCTTTGTTAATTGTCATTATTTCATAAACACCTAATCGGCCTTTATATCCTGTAAAGTCACATTTATTACAACCCTTAGCTCTATATATTGGCTTTTTCATAAATTCTTGAATTTCATCTTCATTAGCCAAAATTTGTCTTGCCTCATCATGTGTTGCAAAATATTCTTCTTTACAATCATCACACAATCTTCTTACAAGACGTTGAGCGATAACCCCTGATAAAGTTGAAGATACCAAATAATCTTTTGCACCCATTTCTATTAAACGGGTAACAGTAGCGGCAGCAGAGTTCGTGTGAACTGTACTTAATACAAGGTGACCTGTTAATGCAGCTGAAATCGCAATTTCTAACGTTTCATAGTCACGAATTTCACCAACAAGAATAATATCAGGGTCTTGTCTTAATATCGCACGCATACAAGATGCAAAAGTAATACCCGCTTTAGCATTAATTTGAGATTGGTTAATACCTTCTAACTTAATTTCAATAGGGTCTTCAATTGTTGTTATGTTTACATCTTCATCATTCAAACTTTTTAATACAGAATATAAAGTTGTTGTTTTACCAGAACCAGTAGGACCTGATGTAAGAATAATACCATTCGGACAACTAACCATATTCTTAATTTTTGCAATATCTTCAGGTGTTCCACCTACAAGATTAATATTTTTATCTGCAGCATTCAAACTAACAGCTGGAGCCAATACACGGATACAAACCTTTTCTTTTCCAGATACTGGCAACGTGTTAATACGGAAATCATAAGAACCGTTTTTATATTTTATAGAGAAAGTACCATCTTGAGGACGCCTATGTTCAGCAATATTCATTCTTGATAAAACTTTAAAACGAGCAATTACAGATGTTTCAACCTTTGGAGGAATATCAAGAACTTTTTGTAACATACCGTCTTTTCTATATCTTACAATATAACCGTTAAGTCTAGGCTCAATGTGAATATCTGATACTTTATTATCAATAGCGTTAGTAATAATTTGATTTACGAATTTCGCAACAGAACCGGTTGAATCTTTTAACTGCTTATCAACCATGTCTGCTAAAGATTCTTCAACTTCAAATTCTTCAGCTTCGCTTTCAATCTCCTTAATTACTTTTTCAGTTTCTTTTTTCTGTTCACTGAAAAACGTATTTAAAGAATTTTCAAACTCATAATGAGTCATTAATAATTGTTTTGGGTTCTGACCTGTTAAATAAATAATATCTTTTAAAACATCGGGTTTAACAGGTGTTACAACACCCAAAATCAAAGTCTTGCCATCAGAAGATATAGGAATAATCTTATTATTTTTAATAAAATCTTCTGGTAAGATTTTTATAAATTTTTCCTGAGATGCTAACTGTTCTGATGTAACTAAATCATACCCAGTTTGCAAATGAAGAATTTCTTTTAATTG
>CAUDIU010000047.1 GCA_958449715.1 uncultured Clostridium sp.
ACAAGTGTTGGTGGTACAGCATTAGGGCCTTTAGCAAAAGCTTCAGGTACAAATTCGATAGCAATTGGCCATAGTGCAAATTCAATAGCAAAGTATGCAACTGCTATTGGTATATCTTCAGCAGCATCTGGATCATATTCAACAGCAATTGGTACATATTCTGAAGCTACAGGTACACATTCTACTGCATTAGGGTATAAAGCAAAAGCTAAAGGTGAAAAAAATACAGCTATAGGTTATAATGCTTGTTCAAACGTAACCGGAACTAATAAAACTTGTATTGGGGCTAATTCTGGTCCGACAGGGAATTGGGCTAGTGACGATTATGAACGTATTTTTATTGGAGGAAGATCTCAATTTAACAATGCTGATGCTGTCTTAGAAGTACACAATACAGGAAATAATGTATATGCTCACGATAATAAAGGATACAAAGGCAAGGATTCCACAGTTGTTATAAACGGAAACCTAATTGTTAAAGGCATAATATCTTCATTTATCATAGATAGATACGGAAACAATGTTTCAGGATTTAGAGTATTGGAGAGAAGTAAAGAAGGGGAAGAAAATGCTTCATTAAGATACAGTATAGAAAATAACTTTGGGTATAATGATTATTTCCTATACGGCAGCGGTTTTAGTTCAGATAAAAGGTTAAAATACATAGGTAAAAAATATACATCAGGATTAGATAAAATTAATCAAATAGAAGTATTTAACTATACATTCAAAAAAGATAAAACCAAAACTCCACATGTTGGTGTAATTGCACAGGATTTACAAAAAATATTTCCTAATGCAGTAAAAAAAGCTCGAAATGGATTTTTAACTATCCGTATGGAAGATATGTTTTATGCAATGATAAATGCAATTAAGGAACTTGATTTAAAATACCAAGCTCAAGAAAAACGCATTGATGAATTAGAAAAACGTATTGAAAAACTCGAAGCTAAAATTAAATAAGTTTCATACTGAAAAATAAGTGTGCGAATTTCGCACACTTACTTTCATTCCTTCTCCCGCATATCTGCGGGAGTTTTCCTTTTAGTTAAAATTATCTATAATTTGTAAATTGCAATGGATAATCGTATTTTTCTTCATTAGAACGAAGAAGTCTTATAATTTCTTGCAAATCATCTTTATCTTTACCGGAAACTCTTACTTGATCACCCTGAATTGATGCTTGGACTTTCTTTTTAGAGTCTTTTATATCTGCAACAATTTTTTTAGCAAGTTCTTGATTTAAGCCTTTTCTTAATTTATAAACTTGTCTTACCTTACCACCCAAAGCATTTTCTATTGGTTGAGGATCCAAAATTCTTATGCTCAAATTTCTTTTTACTAACTTTGATTGTAAAATATCATAGATATTTCTTAACTTCATTTCATCACTTGTTGTAATAGTAATCATCTTATCTGCTTCTAATTCAACAGATGAACCTGAATCTTTTAAATCAAATCTTGAAGATACATCTCTTTTTACCTGATCTACGGCATTAACTAATTCTTGTCTATCAAATTCTGAAACAATATCAAAACTACAATCTTTAGACATTTTCCCCTCTTTCTTTATTTTTGCGATCAACCTTTATTATTAATATAACATAGAAAAGTGCAAGATAAAAGACCTTGCACTAAGATTATTTTGGGGTTGTATATATCTAAGGGGTAAATTAAGGTTTTACTTTTTTACCTTTTATTGAATTAACAATATTTGTCCATTGATTTTTCAAATAAACTTTAACTCCTCCAGCTTTTTTTATACTTTTACGCAACGGAGCAATTGAGCCAAGCCCTATGACAACTGCCAAAGTTATAAGAGCTTTCTTTAAAGTACTCTTGTCTTCTTTTTCTTTTTTATTAATAAGGTCAAGTTTATCTTGATCTAATTGTCTTTGCATTTTTACACCGCCAAGATAAGGAGAAGTTCCGATACCATAGCCTGTAACACCTCCAAACGGCATATACATAGGTCCCATCGAACTGTTTATCAAATCTTGATGAACTATAGGTGTACTTAAATCACCGCCTAACATAACGATTTCTCCAAAATTATTAACCTAACCTTACATTTATATAAAGTATTTTTTGATTTAAAAATTTACATTTTTATTAAGAAATGTAAAAAGACCCCGAATAATCGGAGTCTTTTAAATCGTTATAATAGACCTTAAATCTAATTACATAGCAGCTTTTGCAGCTTCAAATACTACTGAAAATGCTTCAGGATCTCTTACTGCTAAATCAGCTAACATTTTTCTGTTTACTGTAATATTAGCTTTTTTGCAAGCATTTACGAATCTTGAATAGCTCATTCCACGTTCTCTAACTGCTGCGTTAATTCTTACAATCCACAAACGACGCATATTACGTTTTGTAGCACGTCTGTCTCTGTAAGCATATTTTAAAGCTTTCATAACAGCGATATTAGCAACTTTGAAGATTCTGCTTCTTGCGCCAATAAAGCCTTTAGCTAATTTTAAGATTTTTTTATGTCTTTTGCGTAATACATTTCCACGTTTTACTCTCATTTATCTGCCTCCTATCTAGAATACTTTCTGTATGGTAACTCTTTTGAAATCAATTTGAAATGTGATTCAGAAATTGAAATCATTTTGAAAATTCTGCGTTTTCTAGAAGCAGATTTGTGTTGAAGTAAGTGGCCTATGCCTGCTTGTCTTCTAACGATTTTGCCTGTTGCTGTAACTTTATAACGTTTTGCAGCAGACTTGTGTGTTTTCATCTTTGGCATTTTGTCCTCTTTCTGTGCATCGCACGGTTAAGTTACTATAGAAGTTTTAGGCATACCAAAGCCATAAAACTTCTGCATAACAATTATAGTATGCAAAATATTCATTTGCAAGCATTAAGTTACAAAAAATTAATCAAAACTCAATTTTAATCCTGAATATACTTCTTTTATTTTTACATACTCAGAAAGGATAACTTTTGAATTCAAATCGCAACAATGACAAGGATAGAAATTTTTAATATTTAAATCTCTCAAATAAATTCCTAATTCTCTTATTTTATACTCAGTTTTATTAACAAGATGAACTCCGCCAATAAAAGTGTTTACTCTTGGATCATCTGCAACTTTTTTTGCATATTCAATAATATTAGGTAAACTTACATGAGAACATCCTGCTATAATAATCAAACCGTCAAATGATTTATATACAAGAGCTGTTTCATCTTTATATTTATAATCTGTATTAAAATATTTAGGAATTTCTCCTAAAAATAAAAGTTTAGGAGTTAACCATTTTGGCTCTCTTGAATATTCAATTTCAAATACATCGCATAAATTACTTGGATCTCCAGGATATCCGATATTTTCAGATCTTTCATTTAATTTTGTTTCAAATACATCAGGGTGCGCAATTACAGTTTTTAAATTAAGACTTATACCTGCCTTCAGCATTTTTCTATACAAATCTTCTAAGCGTAAAAGCCCACCGGTATGATCATTATGACCATGGGATAAAATAATATCTGTTACGTCACTCAAATCTAAACCTAACTTATATGCATTTTTTATGAATACATCGCTATAACCACAGTCAAATAAAGCTTTTTGATAATCATTTTCCAACAAAAAAGATAGACCAGGTTCTCCTAGCAAATAATAATTAGTCTTACAATTATTGTCAACTAAAACTGTTAGATCCATTAATTCCTCAATACAATACGATATATATTTACATTATAACAATATTTTCAAAAAATTGCAATAATAAAAATAATTAATTTTAAAATAATAAAGGTCTCTTTATAGAGACCTTTATTATTTTAATAGAATTTTTGAACAATAGGTAAGTCTACACCATTTAAGAATGAACGTTCTGTTAACCTTACCCCCAAACAGCATTGATAACGCTTAAATTGCATTCTACAGATCTTTTTAATTGTTTCATCAACTAAAGATTTATCGTATTTTTCATATATTTCATCAATTGGTCTGTTTTGTTCAATATACATTTCAATAATATCATCTAAAACTGCATATTCAGGCAATCTATCTTGATCTTTTTGACCAGGATGTAATTCTGCAGACGGTGCTTTATCAATAATCGCCTGAGGAATAACCTCTTTATCTTTATTTAAATAATTGGCCAATTTATAAACATTTGTCTTTGTTAAATCACAAATTAAATTGTAACCTCCTGCTAAATCACCATACAAAGTACCAAATCCCATAGCACTCTCAGATTTGTTACCTGTAGATAAAAGTAACATATTTTCACGATTTGAATAGAACATCAAAATTAAGCCTCTCAAACGAGCTTGTAAATTTTCTTCGGCTAAATCGTGCAACCTTTCACGACCTTGCATAAAAGCATCAAATAAAGGGGTAATAGGTTCAGTTATTGTTCTAATCCCAAGATTTTTAGCTAACTGAACACTATCTGTAATACTACCTTCAGATGAAAACATACTTGGCATCATAATTCCTAAAACATTTTCAGCACCCAACGCCCTTACTGCGATAGTAGCTGTTAATGCACTATCGATACCGCCTGATAGGCCTAATACAACTTTTTTAAACCCTGTATTTTCACAATATTCTTTCAACGCAAAAACTGAAGCTTCTAAAATCTTAGCTTCCTCTAGTTCATCATTAAATTCTATCTTTTTAGAAAAATCAACATTTTCAACAACTTCTTTACACATTGGCATTTGCATCACTAGTTCATTATTTGAATTTTTTGCAAAACTACCACCTGCAAAAATATTTTCATCAGCAAGACCAATAGCGTTTACATATATAAAATCAAATTTCGTCTCAATACTATCGACAAAACTTTTATAAGTATTCATTGCAAAGTATCTGTTTTTGGATAATACATATAAATCACAATTAACATCATCTAAATATGTATCAGATACATAAACTTTTTTGCCACAAATATCAAAAAATCCATAATCTGATACTTCTATTTCACCATTTCTAATTAAAATATCACCAATTAATATATTTGACTTATAATTTTTATCTGCAATAGCTTGATAAAATTCATGTTGCTTCTTCCTGCAAGTTTCATCAAGAACTAAATCTTTACCACCTAAATCGTCTATATCAGCTTGCGGAAAAATAATTAAATCAGAATCCGCATTATCTAATTTATCAAATATATTTTTTTTATTAAAATCAAAGTCTGCTGTTTTCAATTTTATCTGGGCTAGTAATATTTTCATAATATCTCCTTACTCTAATTTTAAATAATTAACCTTATCCCATTTCAAATCTAAATACTTAATTTTTGAATCAATCAACTTGACCTGAGGCAATAATGATGGGATTCTTTCAATCCTTTTATAAACATTTTCATCAAGCTGGCCTATTCTTATATTTACTGTTTTAATTTTGACAAAAACATCATATGGATTCCTTAAATCAATATATTCTACAGGTTCTCCAGAATAAGTTTCTACATATTTTGCAATCTTTTCTATCTGATGAATCTTATGCAAATTCCATTTATGATAGTCATCTCCCTTATTTCCATAAGAAAGTACTAATATAGTTTTAAATGATTTATCAAGAGGCAAAAATTCCCGTCCAATTAATTTTCCATCAGTTGTAAAAAAAGCAACTGGAGGCACTTTTACATCTGGAGACACAGTAATTACAGGAACTCTTTCTCTTAGTATAATTTGAAGTCTTGCAGGAAAAGCATAACGTCTGATATACACATTTTCAATAGGTGCAAGTTTCATTAACTCTTTTTTTATTGAATCAGTTTTTGCCATATATATAGGAACATTTGGAACATTACTATTTTTAAGCAATACTAAAATTTTATGAGAAGGCACTATTCTATTATTTATAATTTCTATAGATCTACCCCCCACATGATTAAATGCATTTTTATCCATATACCATCCGGAGGATTTCAATCCATAAACTAAACAGAAAATAAACAAAACGGAAAATATGAAACGCATAAAAGCTCTAAAACGTTCTTGTTTCATACGGCCTTTTCTTACCAAACGTTCTCTACGCTTCTTTTTTACCAAATGCTTTCCATCAGGTATAGGATCTTCATTTACAATTTCAACAGTTTCAGAATACTCACTATACTCGATATACTCAGTATTTTTATTTTCGTTTTGATTTACATCATCAATCATCTATTTATTTAAACCTGCACTATTTAAAATTAATTGTACCAAATTATCATAATTTATATCCATAGCAGCAGCCTGAGCAGGCAAATCACTAACAGTTGTCATTCCAGGGCTTGTATTTATCTCTAGAAGATATGGAATATCATCTTTCATCATAAAATCAATTCTTGAAACACTTCTACAACCAGCTGTTTCAAATGCATCTACAGCAGCTTTTTTTACTCTCTTAGTTACTTCCTCAGAAAGTCTTGCAGGACAGATAAATTCAGACATTCCTTGAGTATATTTTGCCTCAAAATCATACCATTCAGTCTTAGGTCTAATTTCTAAAATTTCTGTAGCAAAAGGTTCTCCATTACATTCTAAGACTCCAACTGTAACAAAAAATCCATCAATAAATTCTTCAATTAGAACATCATCATTATATTTTACTGCAACATCATAAGCAGCCTGTAAATCTTCTTTTTTATCAACTTTTGTCATACCAAAGCTTGATCCCTCACTTACTGGTTTAACAAAAAGCGGATAAGTTAAATTCTTAGTTTTTTCAAATAAATCATCACCTTTTCTTACGAAAGCTGATTTTGCCATAATTATATCTGGGTTAGTAGATAAAATTCTTTTAGTGAATTCTTTGTTCATACACAAAGAACTTGCCATAACTCCACATCCTGTATATGGAATTTTTAAGATTTCTAAAATACCTTGAATACAACCATCTTCACCGTATTTCCCATGAAGAGCGTTAAATGCATAATCATAATTGCCTTCTTTTAATTTCAAAGCAATATCCTGATCTACAACAACCATTTCAGAATTTTTATATCCTAGTCTTTGCAATGCGTCAAAACAACCTTTTCCAGAACGCATAGAAACTTCTGCTTCAGAAGACATTCCCCCGCAAAGAACTGCGATTTTTGCGTTTTTATCTATAACATTTTTAATTTCTTGCATATCATAACCTCTTCTTCATTATTTCCACCAAGGAATCTTACCTCAGGTTTTAATTCTATATTAAACATTTCTTTTACTTTTGAATACATTTCATTCATAAGACGCAAAACATCTAAAGATGTCCCATTGCCATCATTTATGATAAAGTTAGCATGATTTTCCCAAACTCTTACCCCGCCTGACGCCATACCTTTAACACCTGCTTCATCAAGCAATCTACCTGCTGAATCTCCTTGAGGATTTCTAAAAGTACTTCCACAATTAGGCAAAGTCAAGGCTGGCTGTTTATTCTGTCTAAAAGAAAGATTTTCATTCATTTTTTCTTGTATAGATTCTTTATTTGAAGGAGTCAATTCAAATTCTGCTTCAAGAACAGAATAAGGCTTTCTTTGACAAATTGAAGTCCTATAACTGAATTCTAATTCTTCATTAGACAATGAAATAATACCTTTTTCAGGACAAAAAACTTTTGCAGACTTCAAAACATCAGCAATCATCTGTCCATGGGCACCTGCATTCATAAAAACTTCTCCACCAACAGAACCAGGAAAAGCTATCATAAATTCTAAACCACTTAAATTATTTTCCAAAGCCAGTTTGGATAATTTTGTACCTCGAACTCCAGCTCCAGCAATAACTCTGTTGCCGTTAAAACTAATATTATCCATCTTTTTAGTACAAATTACAGCGCCATTATAACCGTCTGAGGACACCAAAATATTGGATAAATTTCCAGCAACAAAAGCATCTGGTTCTTTAGACTTAATTTCAATAAACTCCTCAATATTAGTCGGGAAATACATTCTAGCAATCTGTCCGCCAATCTTAAAAGAAGTTAAATTTTTAATGTCAAAATTAATGTCCAATACTTGCCACCTCTTTATTTTGAACCAATAATTCTTTGCTTAAATTTGTAATAGTACCGGCACCAAGTCCAATTACAACATCATTTTCTTTTAATTCTGGATAAAGTTTTTGAGCGACATCAGCAATTGAACCTCCAATATATTCACAAGGGATATCAATGTGTTCTGCTAATTCCTTTGCAAATTTTTCAGAATTTACACCTTCTATTTCATCTTCAGAAGCAGCGTATACATCTGTCACAACAACTTTATCTACTCCTTGGAAAGCACCTAAAAATTCATTCCATAAATTTTTTAGTCTTGTATATCTGTGAGGTTGGAATACAGCAATAACTCTTTTATCATTCATTCCCTCTGCAGAAGAAAGAGTTGCCTTAATTTCAGTTGGATGATGCGCATAATCATCATATACAGTTACTCCATCAAATTCTGCAACTTTTTGAAATCTTCTGCCCATTCCAGAAAATGTTGCGAAATGAGGTTTTACAAGATTTACATCTACCCCTGCTTGATGCAAACTTGCAAGAACTGATAAAGCATTATAAACATTATGTTTTCCGCGTAAAATTATTGTTAAATCAGTTAAAAATTCATTTTTATAATAAACATCAAATGTCGTACAATCAGACATAAAACGAACATTTCTAGCTGTATAATCAGCATCTTCCATTCCAAATGTCAATGTTTTATGACTATGAAGACTCATTGTAGCCTTACAATCTTTATTTACTAGAACAATTGAATTTTCTGGGATATTTGAAATAAATTTCTCAAAAGTTTCTAAAATAGACTTCAATCCGTCTTTATAAAAATCAAGATGATCAGGCTCCAAATTATTTATAACACATACATTTGGAGCATATTTTACAATTGTACCATCACTTTCATCTAATTCTGCTGCAAAATATTTTCCATCTTGAGAATGAGCATTTATACCTAATTCCGGAATAATTCCTCCAACAACAAATGACGGTTTCAATCCAGCTTTTTCCATTACATATGAAGAAAGTCCACTTGTTGTAGTTTTACCGTGAGTACCAGAATAACCTAAGAAAAATTTACCCCATCTTGATATTTCAGCCAATATATCTGAACGATGATAAACTTTTAAGCCTAATTCTCTTGCTCTTACCATTTCAGGATTATTTTCTCTAATCGCAGTACTTGCTACAACAACAGCATCAGATGGAACATTTTCTTTTTTCTGTCCAATATATACTGTTGCACCTAATTTTCTTAATTTATCTATATATTTACTATCCACAATATCAGAGCCTGAAACTTCGCATCCGTTTTCCAACAAATACTTTGCAAGCCCACTCATTCCTACACCGCCAATAGCGATAAAATAATATTTCTTCTTTTCCAAAGTTCTATCCCTAAATTAATCTTATATAACAATTTAATTATAATACAAAAACTTTTAAGATTAAATTAAAAAAATATAAATATACAAATTTTAGCAAATTTTAAAATTTACAGTTTTTACAAAAAATATGATTAATAACAATTATTTCAGACCAATAAATTATAAAAGAAAACAATTGCCAGAAACTCTATTTTATAAAATTAATAGGGGAAGTGAAGAATATGGAACCCCTTATGAACATTATATTGCTTTTAACAAAAAAGGAAAATTAATCGGCATAGTTGATGGGACAATGGAAACAATACATCCATTAGTCGGTTCTCCATTTTTCCCAGGATTTAAAAAATTTAAATCTTTCTATGTTTATTATCTAAGATCTCACGAACACAATTTCGGTAATAAATTACTAGATTTTGTCCAAAATGTAAGCAAAAAGAATGGCGGAGAAGGTCGGTTTCATTTAATAGCTAGTGATGCATACAACCCTAAAAAACCTCCTCATATTTTTTATAGAAAATATGGTATGAATTCTTTATACACTGATATTATTAAAAATATAGACAGACATATCAAAGGAAAACTTTCACTTGAAGACATAGATACAATAGATATCCCAATGTACTTTATTCCAGAAGAAATAAATAAACAAAAAAGTAACACAAAATATCTTCCTAAAATTATAAATAAAATAATTTCAATTATAAAAAAATAAACAAAAAAATGTTAAAGTTTCCACCAATAAAATACAAAATACCCCAAAATATTGTAACAAAAAAATTTGATTACAATCATCAAGTCTGGAATTATAAATTGTATGCATTTAAAGATAAGAATGCTTATGTTGCAGCTCTAATGAACGCACAAATAAGATTTTTAGAACCTCACAACAAATATAATCCTACCTCAAAAGATATAAAATCTTTTTATATTTCTTTTATAAGATCATTTGATGAAGGCAAAGGTTACGGACTAAAAATGCTAAAATTGGCAAAAAATGAAAGCCAAAAGCAAGGTTGTAAAGGCTATATGCACTTATTAGCAACAAGCATATACAGTGAAAGAAAACACTCCCCGCATAGAATGTACAGACGATTTGGATTTTCTTCAATAGATAATGAAAAATTAAAAATTATAGATAAATGGATAAAAACAAACAAAACGCCAAGCTGGATTTCACTAGAAACCACTCCAATGTATTATCACCCAAAAGAAAAACAGCCTAATTATAAAATTAGACTGTTTAACATATTTAATAAAATTAAAAAGCTGTTTACTTAACAACGATATTAACTAACTTTTTAGGTACAACAATTGTTTTTACAATAGTTTTACCCTGAGTTAATTCTTTTACTTTTTCGCTATTTAAAGCCAAAGCCTTCAACTCATCTTGAGACAATGCTTCATCAGCTTCAATTTTATCTTTTACTTTACCGTTGATTTGAACAACAAGAGTAATTGAGCTGGCTTTTGCTAAATTTTCATCCCATTTTGGCCATTCAACATCGTGAATAGAACCTTCAGCACCCAAATCATGCCAAGCCTCTTCTGTTAAATGAACTGCAACAGGTGACATTAATTTTATTAATGAAACAATTGCAAAGCTCAAAATATTCTTATCTTCATCATCTAATTCAGGCTTTTTATTCTGCCAATCATATATTGCATTGACAAGTTCTCTGTATTTTGAAATTACAGTATTAAACTGAAAATCATTAGAAATGTCATTTGTAATTCCTTTTATAGCCATATGAATTACACGGAGCAAGTCATCATTATCTTTTTTCTTCAATGAACCTGCTTTTAATTCAGGGTAATTCAATGAAATATTATCAGCATTAGAAGAAATTAATCTCCAAACTCTGTTAAGGAATTTATAACAACCTTCTACGCCTGCATCAGACCAATCAAAGTCACGAGCTGGAGGTGAATCTGAAAGGATAAATAGTCTTGCAGTATCAGCTCCGTAATTTTCAAAGATTTCGTCAGGATCAACTGTATTTCCTTTAGACTTAGACATTTTTGAGCCGTCTTTTAATACCATACCTTGAGTTAATAGATTTTTAAACGGTTCATCAAAGTCAAGTAATCCTATATCTCTAAGAGCTTTTGTGAAAAATCTTGAATATAACAAGTGCAAAATAGCGTGTTCAATACCGCCAACATACTGATCAACAGGTAACCATTTATTTACCTTATCTTTAGCAAACGGCATTTTATCATTTTTTGCATCTGAATATCTTAAATAATACCAGCTTGAACATACAAATGTATCCATTGTATCAGTTTCACGTCTTGCAGGACCACCACAACAAGGACAAGTTGTATTCACAAAAGTTTTAGATGTTGTAATAGGAGATTTTCCTACAACAGAGAAATCAACATCTTTCGGTAACAATACAGGAAGCTGATCTTCAGGCACAGGTTGAATACCGCATTTTTCGCAATATACAACAGGGATTGGAGCTCCCCAGTATCTTTGTCTTGAAACAAGCCAATCACGAAGTCTGTATTGAGTTTTAAATTCACCAAATCCGCCATCTACTGCTTTTTGAGTAATTGCTTTTTTAGCTTTTTCATTACCCATACCATTAAATTCATTTGAATTTACTAAAACTCCAGGTTCAGTATAAGCAGCATCTTTGCAATCTGAAGGATTTTGAGAATCTTGAATTACAACCTTTAGTGGAAGATTATATTTCTTTGCGAAATCAAAATCTCTTGTATCGTGAGCAGGAACTGCCATAACAGCACCTGTACCATATTCAACTAAAGCATAATCTGCAGTCCATAGAGGGAATTTTTCACCAGTGAAAGGATTTATACAGTGAGTTCCTAAAGGTACACCAGTTTTCACTCTATCTGTAGATAATCTTTCGATTTCTGTCATCTTACGAGCGTTAGCACGATATGCCTCAACTGCCTCTTTATTTTCAGGAGTTGTTAACTCTTCAATATCTTTATATTCAGGAGCTACAACCAAATATGTAATACCATGTACAGTATCTGGGCGTGTTGTATATACAGGGACTTCTAAATCTTTTTCAACAACTTTAAATCTTAAAATTGCACCTTGAGATTTTCCAATCCAATTAGCCTGCATAGTTTTTACATTATCGCCCCAACCAGGCAATTTATCTAAGTCTTCTAGTAATACTTCTGCATAATCCGTAATCTTTAAGAACCATTGAGATAGATATTTTTTCTCAACAATATGATCACATCTCCAACACTTACCATCAATTACCTGTTCATTAGCAAGTACTGTTCCGCATTCTTCGCACCAGTTAACAGCTGCTTCTTTTTTATATGCCAAACCTTTTTTATACAATTGCAAAAATAACCATTGAGTCCATTTATAATAATCAGGCTTGCAAGTTGTAACCTCTCTATCCCAATCATATGAAAGACCCAGCATTTTCAATTGCTTAGTCATATATGCAATATTTTCGTCTGTCCAATTTTCTGGATTAGCACCATGTTTCATCGCAGCATTTTCTGCAGGCAATCCGAAACTATCCCAACCCATTGGATGAAGGACATTATATCCATTCATCTTTTTGAAACGAGCAATTACATCGGTGATAGTGTAATTTCTAACGTGCCCCATATGAAGTTTTCCTGAAGGATATGGGAACATTGATAAGGCATAATATTTAGGTTTATCACTAGAATCAGGTGTTTTAAAAGTACCTTTTTCTTCCCAAATTTTTTGCCATTTTTTTTCTATTTCTTGCGGGAAATATGCATCTTTCATCT
>CAUDIU010000048.1 GCA_958449715.1 uncultured Clostridium sp.
CTGCGTGATGAATATTAAATGAAAATGGAAGTATTATTTTACCATTTTTCTCAACATATTTTCCCCAAGTAATTACAGGAGCTAAATATTTTCCTTCATCAAAAACGTGTATATCAAAACTTTTATAATTTATCCAAGGTAAACAGGAAACATTAAAAACATTTGGAGGAACATTTTTAAAATCAAAAGCTCTGCAATCTTTGTATTTGTTAATAATATTCAAAAAATTACGATGAAATACTTCTAAATTTTCATTATATTCTGCAACGAACAAAGCACACATTTCATCTTCTTTGAAAAAATGTGCAAAATATGGATGAATCACATCATATACCCCAACGTTGTTATTTTCATCCCAACCTAATCTAAATTCTTCATGAGCATTAATAATTTTACATACTGCCCACATAAAAGAAGGATAAAATCTGTAACCTTTAGATTTTATATAAGATAGAAATTTAGTTATATCAATATCACATGTTACACTAAGAACATTACGCAAATTATTAATATAATGCCAAAATAAATTATATCTTTTCCAATTTTTATCTTTAATTTCAAATCTCATTAACTTTATCCTACAACAATATCCCCAAAACTTATTAATTTTAATTTTCGTAATAAAAAAGACCCCTTAAACTAGGAGTCTTCTTTAATCTGGGCCGCAGTGGACTCGAACCACCGACCTCACCCTTATCAGGGGTGCGCTCTAACCACCTGAGCTAGCAGCCCATAACGTCAGCAAAATTAAATGTATCATGAACATTTTTTAAAATCAAGCACTTTAATAAAAAAAACAGACAGATTTTTTTAAATCTGCCTGTTTTCTATGTTTTAGCTGATTATTATTTTACTGTTAATTTCTTTTTAGCTTCTTTTTCTGCATATTTTTTAGGAGCATGGATTTTTAATACACCATGTTCTAGTTTGGCTTCTGTTTTTTCTACATCAATTTCTTCAGGGAAATATACTGTTCGAGAAAATTCGCCATACTTGAATTCTGATTTCTTATATGCTTTTTCATTTTCAATTTTTTCTTCTTCTTTTTTAGCATTGATTACTATGTAATTTTTATCTATATCAATATCTAAATCTTCTTTTTTGACTCCAGGTAATTCAGCTTTTACTTCATAATCTTTACCCTTGTCAGTCATTTCTACAGGCATTGAGAATTTTGCCATATCTTCCCAATATGCTGCTTCTGGAAAGTAGCTGTCAAAGTGTCTGTTTAACAATGAACTGATTTCATCATTGACTGTTCTAATAAAATTTTCCGGAGCTTTTCTTACTAAAAATTTCATATCTAACACTTCCTTTCAATTATCTCTTTTCAACTACACTCACATTATTACTCCGTTTTTTTACATTCCTTATTTTTTTAACCAAAACTTAACATTCTAAAAATTACAATATTATTTTTACAACCTTTCACTTTCGTGAAAGCGATTTTTATTCAAAAAAGATAAAATTAGAAAATGCAAATCGAAAAAAGAAAAAAATTAATAATGAAAATCCTTGGTGAGAATATCCAAAGACTAAGAGGCGACAAAAGTCAATTTATTTTGTCTAGCGAGAATGATATTTCATGTTCAATAATCAGTACAGTCGAAAGAGGACTCAAAGATCCTCAATTAACAACCTTATTCAAAATTGCAGAAGCTCTCAACATAAAGACTTCTGAACTTGTAAAACTTATTGAAAATGAATTACCTAAAAATTTTTCTATGATTGATAAATAATTTTTAAATTAATGACAAAAAATTTTCTGTCGATGTTTTAGTAATATTACTTAAAATAATATTGAGGTAAAAACTCATAAATTATATAATAAAATTGCATTGATAAGCAAAATTAATTAATTTGAAAGGAATAATAATGGTTGCAGAAATGACATTCCCGCAGTTAGAACGCACAATTAACCCAACTCATGATATCAAATTATTTGCAGGACGTTCTAATACAAAACTTGCGCAGGAAATTGCTGATTATTTAGGGACATCAATTGGCCCTATGGTTGTTAAAAACTTCGCTGACGGCGAAATATATGTTCAAGTAAAAGAAAGCGTAAGAGGGGACGACGTTTTTATCATTCAACCTCTTTGTAATCCTGTAAACGAAAATTTAATGGAATTATTAATTATTATTGATGCATTCAAAAGAGCTAGTGCTAAAACAATTACTGCAGTAATTCCTTATTACGGATATGCAAGACAAGATAGAAAAACTTCTGGTCGTGAAGCTATCACAGCTAAATTAGTTGCTGATTTATTAACTACTGCAGGTGCTGACAGAATTCTTGCAATGGATTTACACACAGGTCAAATCCAAGGTTTCTTCAATATTCTTGTAGACCATATTTTTGCTACATCAATTCTTACAAATTACATAAAAAGTTTAAATATCGATCCTGATGATATGGTAGCAGTAAGCCCTGACACAGGCGGGGTTCAAAGAACAAGACACTTTGCAAAATCAATTGGTTGCTCTCTTGCAATCATTGACAAACGTCGCGACAAACATAACGAAGCTATCGCATCTCATGTAATCGGTGATGTAAAAGATAAAATCTGCGTAATGTTCGACGATATGATTGATACTGCAGGTACTATTTGTGAAGCATCTAAATTATTAAAAAGAGAAGGTGCAAAAGATATCTATGTTTGCGCAGTACACCCTGTATTCTCAGGCCCTGCAATCGAAAGACTTGCAAATGCACCTATCAAGGAATGCATTGTTACAAATACAATTCCTTTAGATATGTCTAAAATGCCTCCAAATATTAAACAACTATCTGTTGCACCATTACTTGGAACTGCTATCGCAAGAATTCATGATGATGAATCAGTTAGTTCTTTATTTGGATTTGAAAAGGAAATGCAAGTTCAATAAGCGTGCCGCTTAACCCGCCAAACAAGTAATTTAAAATACTTATTTTGTCTTAACTAAAGAAAAGCGTGCCGCTTAACCCATCAAACAAGTAATTCAAACACTTATTTTATCTTACCTAAAGATAAGCGTGCCGCTTAATCCACCAAACAGGTAATTCAAAATACTTATTTTGTTTTAACTAAAATAAGCGTGTAATTTAATTTGTTTTACAACTATTAATTAGACATAAAAAAAAGCCATTCTTTTTAGTAAGAACGGCTACCAGACTTGGGGAGGAGGTATGAAAAACTTTCGTTTTTCATATCTAATAATTTTTTATACGAACAACAAACTTTTATTCTTGCATATTTTTTTCAAATCTCATCTAAATAGAGGAGATGAATTATTATAAATAAATTAATTTTTAATAAAAATTGAAAAAATTTGATATAATAACAATATGAACGACAAAGATTATGAAGATTTTATATCAACAGTAAGTCATGAACTAAGGACTCCGCTGACATCAATTAGAGGTTTTTCTCAAACTATGCTTGCGTCTTGGGATAAACTTGATGATGAAAGCAAAAAAAAATTCTTAAATATCATAGTTGAGCAATCAAACAGATTAATTAATCTTGTTGAAAACATGCTCTCAGTTACCAAATTGCAAAATTCAAAAGAGAATTTAATTTATAAAGAAATTCAAATCAAACCTGTAATTGAAATGATTAGTTCAATCGTAAAAAATCAGTACAAAGATAAAAAAATCAACATTGAAATCACAAATACAACTCCTGCAATCTTAGCTGACAAGGATAAATTTCAGCAAATAATGACAAATTTAATTGAAAACGCAGCAAAATACGGAGATGACAACACAACAATTACAGTAAAAGCTAATATCTATAAAGATATGGTCTCAATCAAAGTTACAAATCAAGGAATAGAAATCCCAAAAGAAGACTATGAAAAAATATTCACAAAATTTTCAAGGATAGATAATCCTCTTACAAGAAAAGTTCAAGGAAGCGGACTTGGACTTTATATCACTAAAAATTTAGTCGAAAAAATGCAAGGACAAATTTCTGTTCAATCAGAAAATCATCAAACAACTTTTGAAGTAAATTTACCCGCAGCAAACATCGAACGTCAAGCGAGGGAAAAATGCAGTCAGTAACATTAATAATCGACAAAAGAAAAGAATTATCTACTAAATACAAAAAATTACTTGATAGCAAAACAAACAAGGTAATTATTTCAAAAAACCTGATTTCGGCAATGAAATTAATTCAGGATAAAGAACCTGATTTAATAATCATTTCAGACAGCATTGACAGTGATTTATCTGACTATTGCAAAAAAATCAGGGCATTAACCTATAATATGCGACCAATTATAATTGCAACATCTAAATCAGCAGAGCTTGAAGACAAACTTGCAGTTCTTGAAAACGGTGCAGATGACTTTATTTCAGAGCCTGTAAACCCTGAAGAATTTATAATGAGAATAAAAGCTCACCTAAGACGTGAACTTGAATCTAATATGGATCCGAAAAAGTTTCTACCGGGGAAAAACTACTCAAAAAGAGCACTAAAAAGAATTGTTTCAGAAAATACATTCTGGGCTGCCATGCTCATAAGCATTGAAAACTTCAAAAATTACAAAGAAACATACACAGAACTTGCATCTGACAAATTAATCCAAACTTACTGCGCCATAATCAGATCAGCACTATCTGAAAATGACTATCTGGGTACAATTTCAGAAAACGAATTTTTAATTATTACAGACGGTTTGAAAGCTGAAAAAATTGCAAATTTCCTAACTTTTGCATTTGATTCAGTTGCATCAAAATTTTATTCTCCACAAGATAATAAACGCGGATTCATGCTTATGAGAGGAGATGAAATTGCAGGAAGAAGGTCAAACTTTGTACATACAACAATCGGTATCATTACAAATGAATTCGTTCAATACAAAGATTCAAATATGTTGATGAGTTCACTTTTACATATTCACAAACTTGCTGACATGCCTGCAAAATCAAATTATTTAATAGAAAGACCCTGCATAAGTGCAGAAAATTCTATAAATAACGAAATCAATAATAAAGTAGTTATTATAGAAAATGATGAAGCAATGACACTGCTTTTAAATACAATTTTAGACCTGCAAGGATATGAAGTTACGGTATCAAACAGCTATGACACATCAATAGATACTATTCCTGCATTAATAATTCTTGATGCAGGGAATATAGAATCTTTAAAAGGTGTGGAAATTTGTAAAAAACTAAGACAAGACCCTAATTTTGACAAAACAAAAATTATAATGACATCAATCTACCATGATAAAGAGTTAATCCTAAATGCCGGAGCAGACTTGTATATTCCAAAACCTTATGAAATACCAAATCTTATAAAATGGATAGAAAAATTGTTAAATAATTAACCTAACATATTTTCAAGAATTTTTGCATCATCATCAGCTTTTTGAGTATTTCTGATGTAAGATTTACGCATATATGATCTCAAAGCTTCACGAATCAATTCACTTCTAGTTCTTTGCTCATTAGACGCGAAACCATCAATCTTATGTAAAAACTCATCGGGCATTGTCACTAAAATTTTAGCCATAAATTAACCCCCTTAACTTCACACTCATTCACATAATAACATATGTAAACCTTTTTTTCAATAGTATTAGACCAA
The DNA here is from genome assembly GCA_958449715.1 of uncultured Clostridium sp. Lineage (GTDB taxonomy): Bacteria > Cyanobacteriota > Vampirovibrionia > Gastranaerophilales > Gastranaerophilaceae > Stercorousia. Next base: position 5,583 of record CAUDIU010000048.1, read on the forward strand.
GAGAGTAATGGACATTTACAAAATATTTTCTATACTTATACTTAAGAAAACGAAAGGAGTTTTTTATGGAAGATAATAATTACAAACATGAAGAATTCGATGATTGCTTTCTATGCAAACATCCCGCACTTAAACATGTATTAATCGGACTTCTTGTATTTTTAGGTGCATATGCAGCATTTTATGTTGTAGCAGATTGGCACTTTAAAAGAATGATGGATCCTTTAATGCAAATGCAAAAAATGGATAGAGCACTAATGCAGCAAGAGCACCGATTTGACAGAATGGCAAGAAAAGAAATGCAACGTCAATACAGAATGGAAAGACATGTTGCTCAATTTGTTCATGTAGAAAAAATGGATGATGCATATAAAATCATTATTGATTTAAGACCATTTGATAATGATGAAAAAAATGTCGAAGTAAAAGCTGATGGTAACACAATTATTATCAACGCAGCAGGCGAAAAAAATATGCATCATAAACAAGAAATTATGAAATACTCCCAAGCTTTCGCTTTTGGTGAAAAAATAGATACAAATAATATTACAAAAGTACGTGACGGAAATAATTATATAATTACAGTTCCGTTTGATGACTAATAATAAAAGCCGAATATTTTAATAACAAATATAAAAGCCTTACCAAGTAAGGCTTTTATGCTATAATTTTTATATGAAAAAAGTTTTAATAGTAGATGATTCACATAAGTGGGTAGAATATCATAAAAGTGCAGTCGAAGAAATTTTTAAAGACGAAGTTGAAATTGATACAGCATTCTCAGCTAAAGAAGGTGTTGAAAAACTTACATTATCAATTGATTCTCCGTATGATTTTATATTCACTGATATGCAGATGGAACCTGATTTTATACCGCTTTATGCAGGGGAATGGTTCATCAAGCAGATTAAATTTTTTAACGAATACAAAAATACCAAAATTATTATTATTTCTGCAACAAGCAATATTCGCCAAATAGCTGAAAATTATAATGTTGACTACATTCCTAAATACAAATGTAATGACATAAATGAATATTGTAACAAATTATTAAATAATTAATCAATTTATTAAAGTTTCTCCTACAAATGACCGATACAAAAAATGTTGATAGGTTAGACAAAAAGGAGATTTAAGAATGTACGGTTACATAAGTTGGCCAGGTGTATACAGTTTTAAAGAAGAAATTGGTATGTTCATGGAATACTTACGTGAACAAATTGATGAAGTGATGAAAAAGATTGAAGAAACAGAAGATTTAGTTGCGGACAAAGCAGCTAAAGTATAGTTGATGATTATGGATATGTAAAGCCGGTAAAAGATTTTTTACCGGCTTTTTGTTATTTCTTATCAAAAACTAATGAATTATCCTTGCAGTCAATTTTAATTTTATCACCTTTAACAAATTGACCGTCAAGAATTGACATAGACATCGGAATTTCAACTAACTGTCTTATTACACGTCTTAGAGGTCTTGCACCATATAGAGGTTCATAACCTTCATTTGCAAGAAAATGTTTTGCTCCTTCTGTGATTTCTAATTCAATATCCTGATCTGCCAAACGTTTTTTCAAGGATTCAGTTTGGATATCCACAATTTGCATCAATTCATTAAGAGTAAGAGCTTTAAACATAATAATTTCATCAATACGATTTAAAAATTCAGGTTTAAATTTTTCTTTCAAAGCATGATTAAGTTCTTCTTTTTTCTCATCTTCTGAAAGATTTTCATCCAAAATAACATCACTTCCAAGATTACTTGTCATAATGATAACAGTATTTTTAAAATCAATTAATCTGCCTTGCCCGTCAGTCAAACGACCGTCATCAAACATTTGGAGCATAAGGTTAAATACATCAGGGTGAGCCTTTTCAACCTCATCGAAAAGCACAACCGAATATGGCTTACGTCTGACAGCTTCAGTTAATTGTCCGCCATCTTCATACCCGACATACCCTGCAGTTGCACCGACTAAACGGGATATTGCAGCCTTTTCCATAAACTCTGACATATCAATTCTTATAAGAGCATTTTCATCATTAAATAATGTATAAGCTAAAGTTTTTCCGAGTTCAGTCTTACCAACCCCTGTAGGTCCTAAGAAAAGGAATGTTCCAATAGGTCTTTTAGGATCTCTCAGACCTGAACGGGAAAGTCGAATTGCATTTGCAATCTTTTTAACAGCTTCATCTTGTCCTACAACTCTTTTGTGCATAACATCTTCCATACCGATTAACTTTTTAGCTTCGTCTTCCATTAATCGATTAACCGGAATTCCTGTCCATTTTGCAACAATTGTGGCAATATCATCTTCATCAACTTCTTCTTTTAACAATCTTTTTTTACCTGATTGAGCTTGAATAGCTTTTAATTTGCTTTCCATATCAAGCATTTGGCTGTACTGAACTTCTAAAGATGCAGCCATTGAAGGATTTTTCTTGTTTAATTCAATTTGAGCTTTCAACTTTTCTATATTACGTTTTACAGCTGCAGAGGAATCTATGACTTTTTTCTCTTTTAGCCACTGTTCTTTTAATTTCTCAATTTTAGAATCTAAATCAGTGATTTTTTTATTAATTTTTTCTACTTTTTTCAAAGCTTCTTCAGTACCGTCTTTTTCCAAAGCTTTTTTATTCATCTCTAATTGAATTTTATCTCTGATAAATACATCAATTTCTTCAGGCATAGTGTCAATTTCAATTCTTAAAGCTGATGCTGCTTCATCTAATAAATCAATCGCTTTATCAGGCAGAGATCTGTCAGAAATATATCTGTGAGATAATTTTACAGCTGCAACAATTGCAGAATCCATAATTTTTACACTATGATAACCTTCATATTTATCTTTTAGACCTCTTAAAATACTTATTGTTGTATCAACAGATGGCTCATCTGCCATTACAGGCTGGAAACGGCGTTCCATAGCTTTGTCTTTTTCAATATATTGACGGTATTCATCAGTTGTAGTCGCACCGATTACTCTAATCCCGCCTCTTGCAAGCATAGGTTTCAAAAGATTACCTGCATCAGCAGAACCCTCAGAAGACCCTGCACCCATAATTGTATGAATTTCATCTATAAAAAGCATTAAATCATCTGATTTTTCTTCAATAGCTTTAAGTACGGATTTCAAACGTTCTTCAAATTCACCTCGATATGAAGCACCTGCAAGCAAAGCTCCCAAATCCAGTGCTAAAATTTTGTCGTTTCTCAAACTTTCAGGAACATCTCCCGACACAATTCTTTGGGCAAGACCTTCAATAATAGCAGTTTTACCAACCCCAGGCTCACCAATAATTACAGGATTATTTTTAGAACGTCTGTTTAAAATCTGGATAGTTCTTCGAATTTCATCATCTCTACCTAATACAGGATCAAGTTTGTTATTTTTAGCAAGCTCTGTTAAATCAGTTGTATATTTTTTCAAAGCTTCATTTTCTTTTTCAGTTTTTTCTGTTGTCTTTTCTGTTTTAGGAGAAGAATTTTCATCAACAGTTTCTTCTAAATTTACAATGTTATTAACCTCTTCAGTCATCTTTTCATAAAGTTCAAGTCTGTTAATACCTGATTGCTCCCAAAGATGATCTAAAGTCCTATTATTAAGTCTGAATAATGCTAAAAACAGATGTTCAATACTGACCTGCTCATCACCACGTTTTTCAGCTTCCTCTTGAGCGACTTTCATTAACTGAATAGTTTCAACAGAAAAGCGAATATCAGAAAATTTTCCTCTTGCAAAATACGCACGTTTTGAAACGTAATTGTTAAGTCTGTCAACAATTTCAGGATTATCAACCCCTACACGTTCCAAAAGAATCTTTGGCAAATCGTTTTGATCCAACATCAGAGCAAGCATTAAATGCTCAGGTGCAAGTTCAGGATAATTTCTGGCTACAACTATTGATTTTGCTGATTTAATAATCGCTTGGACATGATCTGTTAAAAGCATTCTAAATTCCTCTTTTTAGAAAATTATAAATGCTTAAAGATAAAATGCCATCATACAATTGCTTGACTTACCTTTGAGGGATGGATATTTTCTAATCCACCAATTAATGCCTCATAACTATAACCCCATTTGTGGTCGTTATATAAATCAAGGTAATAATCTTTGATAAGTTTTACATATTCAGAATAATCTTTGCCTAGATATTTCAACAAAAGCTCAATAGGAAGATTTCCACCGCCTCTACCCATTCCAAAAGCTGTTGCATCTACACTATAAGCCCCGAGTTCAATTGCTTTAATTGTATTTGTAAAAGCAAGCTGTAAATTGTTATGAGCGTGAAAACTTATTTTTTCAAAACCACAGTCTTGAAGTCTTTTATAAATCTTCTCAACATCACCAGGCATAAACGATCCAAAACTGTCAGCAAAATACAATGAATTCAAAATATCTTTATTTTTCCAATTTTTTAAAAGCTCATAATCTTCAAATTTATCAGCAGTCATAAGGTGCAAAAATACCTCAAAACCTTGATTTTTATAATCTTCAATTGCTTTTATTGATTCATGTATTTGATGCGGATAACACGCCAATCTAACACAATCAGCTTTTTTGCTCACAGGACAAATATTTTTTGCATCTACCATAATCACAAGTTTAATACTTGAATTCTCAATACAATCAGGCATAGTATAACCTGCTTCAAAATATTCAATTCCTGTTTTTTCAGCAGCTTTTAAAGTACTGATAATACATTCATCTGAAAAATTCCATTTATTTACATGCCCGCCATCACGCAGGGTACAGTCTAATATCTTAGTCATAACCAAATATTAGCACAAAAAACAAAATCAATTAAAAAGAAAAATCAAACAACTCCATAACTTCGACTTCTAAAGCATTCGCAAGAGCTTTTAATTTATCTAATGTCGGATTTGCATCTCCTCGTTCAATATCTCCAATATAGACAAGACTTATATCACTTTTTTCTGCAAGTTTTTCTTGAGAATATCTTTTTGTTTTACGCAAATATGCAATCTTTGCACCAAGTCTTTTTTCTAAATTTACATTATTCATATTTATATTTTAAATTCTTGACTAAATATTTGCTAAATGCTATTAATATGTTTATCTATATTGATAATATATATTTATATATTTAAGGGTTATAAAAAATGGTTAACAAAACAGAATTTTACTTTACCAATAGAGAAAAAGATATAATTGAGTATATTAAACTTGGATACTCAAATAAGCAAATTGCAAAAACATTATACATATCTTTAGGCACTGTAAAACAACACGTATCAAACATTATAAATAAAGCTAATGCAATTAATCGTGTAAATTTAATATTTATTTTAGCTAAAAATAAATATTTTAATTAACCATATTATTGTAAATAACTTCAGAAGCCTTAACAATAAATTCCTTACCTAAAGGTGAGTTATGCGGACGATGAGCAAATATTACAACAATATATTTTTTACCGTTCGGTGCAAAAACAATACCTGCATCACCTAACATTTTACCGATATCACCTGTTTTGTGAAGAAAAGTAGCGCCCGCAGGCAAACCTGCTGCAATTAATCTGTTATTGTGAACATGTCCCATGTAATCAAATATTTTTTCACGAGAACTAGTGCTCAAGAATTGAGGATTATCGATATTATAAAGAATTTCTGCCATATCACGTGCAGTAGAATGATTAGTACCTCCCAAGTCAGGCAGCCAAGTTTGAACGTATGTGTGTTTTAATCCCCATTGTCTTATGCCTGAATTTATATCAGTCATAGATCCAAGACGTGCCATAATCATATTTGTCGCAGAATTATCAGACTCTGTAATCATCATTCTTGCAAGCGTATCTATTGAATATTTTGAATTTGCCGCCTTAAATTGCAAACTGCCAGAACCTTCTGTTCTGTAATATTCTGTCAAAGGCATTTCATCATATATTGTCAATTGATTTTTTTCAATTGAACGGAATAATTGAACCAATACAGGCAATTTTATGATACTTGCAGTCGGGAAAATTTCATTTGCGTTTATATCTACGTAATTTCCTGTTTCATAATCCCATACATAAATTGAAGGGTGAATAGAAGGATACATTGATGCAAGATTATTTAACTGACTTTCTAATCCTGTTAATTCATTGCCTTCAGTCAAAGGAGTCATTTGAGGTTTTTTCACCTCAGCACCTTCTAATGAACGTTGTCCCAAGAACCAATGATTTGATAAATAATCAGAAGTTGGGAACAAAAGTCTTTGATAATCCGCTTTAACCTCTTTGTATGGAGTCGGATTAAACATCATTTTTGTAACCTTGTTAAACCCAATAGGTAAAATAGTAAAACCAAGCAAAGACACTACTGCTACAGACACAAGTCTGTGAATTAAATAGTTTCTTTCAACTTTTTTAGTATTCACTGTACGTCTAACTGGTACAGGATCTTTGACAACTTTTTCATAACCTTGATTACTATAATAACTAGTATTATAATGGTTAATCCTATATTGCTGCCTATCGTACTGTCTTCTCGCTAATTCCGGCATAAATGTTAAATTTCCTCCCCAAGGGCTCCAAGTATTACTATTTTACTTTACATAAATTCAAATGGCAAGTTAGTTTACATTTTTTTAAGTTATAATATAAAAAAATTCATCAATCAGGCTAGTAATACTAATTAAGGAGAGAAAATGGAAGATTGTATATTTTGTAAAATTATTAACGGAGATTTTAACACAGAATTTGTATACGAAAATGAACATGTAGTTGTGTTCAAGGATATTAATCCAAAAGCTCCAATCCATTTACTTGTCGTTCCAAGAGTTCACGTTGCATCTTTAAATGAGCTTGAAGATAAAAACTTAATGAGTGAATTACTAATGGCTGTAAAAGAAACAACTAAAAAAATCGGGCTTAAATCATACAAAACTTTGATTAATACCGGCAAAGAAGCAGGACAGGAAGTTTTCCACTTACATATTCATATTTTAGGTTCATAATTTACTAAAATAATTCACAGCATTATCTGCTCTTACAAAATTTACATCAGGGAATTTTCTTTGTAAATCACTGATAATATTGTAGTATGCATCATTTACAATAACATGTTTGATACCTGAATCTTCAATTAATTTTCCCTTATCGCCAACTAAAATAAAAGAGCCGTCACGATACGCACTGCCTGATGTGCCAATTCCAGCTCCGACTCCTCTTGGAGCTGATGCCACTAATGGTGCTGTATGAAAAGGTCTTGCAGGATTAATACCATCTGTCAAAAGTTTATTAAGCTGGGCAAGATGATCAGGGACAGAAATTTTTGCAATTCCATGTGCATCAAATTTCGAGCCAATATTTTCGGGCAACATTGCAACGTATACATAAGCATCCAAATTACAGTAAGTT